>PBJU01000029.1 GCA_002721285.1 Crocinitomicaceae bacterium | reverse complement strand
ACCAATCATAGACTTAACTTCCTCTAAATTGCTTACGTCTGCCTTGTATGCTCTGGTACTAGAACCTAATTCTTTTACAAGTTCTAAAGCTTTTTCTTCACTATTAAAATAATTGATGGCAACCTCATAATCATTTTCGATAAAAGTTCTTGCAATAGATGCACCTAGACCTCTGCTCGAACCAGATACTAAAACTAATTTTTTCATATAATTTATTTATTTATAATTAAAAAAAGGAGTAAGTATTNAAGCAACTTAAAATCAGATTCCCTTCGCTAGTATTAACTATTTCAGGTTCAATGGGTATAATCTCAGCCAAAAAAAGCACCCCTTTTATTTAGTTTACGAAAGTAAAAAAAAAATTGTTTAAAAAACCTAAAAGTGAGTATGATAATTATCTTTGAGCAAATTAAAAAAAACATAAAATAAACATATGGACATACACAAAACACTTGATTTAGTTAGAGAGAAATCCCCTCTTGTTCACAATATTACAAATTATGTTGTAATGAATAATACAGCAAATGCTTTATTAAGTATTGGGGCTTCTCCTGTCATGGCTCACGCAATTGAAGAAGTTGAAGATATTGTATCAATATCATCTTCATTAGTCATAAATATGGGTACATTAAGTGATAAATGGATTGAAAGTATGATTTTGTCTGGTAAAAAGGCAAAATCGATGGGAAAACCAGTAGTTTTTGATCCAGTTGGGGTGGGAGCTTCAAGCTACAGAACAAAAATAGCAGAAAAAATAATTAATCAAGTTATGCCTGACGTAATAAGAGGAAATGCATCTGAAATCATGGTGCTAGCTCAACTTTCAACTATCAGTAAAGGAGTAGATAGTACATCTGAAACATCAGAAGCAATACAAGGAGCTAAAATACTATCTAAAAAATTGAATTGTACAATAGTTATTAGTGGAGCAACAGATTGTATTATTACAGGAAATAAAGTGAATTCAATTAACAACGGAAGTCCAATAATGTCAAAAGTAACCGGCATGGGCTGTACTTCAACTAGCATTATTGGTGCTTGTGTAGCAGTTGAAAAAAATATTCACAAAGCAGCAGTTTCTGCGATGGCGATTATGGGAGTTGTTGGTGAAAAAACTGAAAAACTTTCAAAAGGCCCAGGAACATTTCAGGCAAATTTCTTAGACGTTCTTAACAGTATTAAATCTGAAGACATTAAAAGTAAAACTAATTTACATGGATAAATTAGATATTTCTCTAATGTATGTAACAGATGACAGAATTCTAGATAAGGAAAAATTCTTCGAAGTACTCAATGGTGCATTAGCTGGCGGAGCTACAATTATACAACTCAGAGAAAAAAGTATGGACTCTAAAAGTTTCATTGAGAGAGCAATAAAAGTCAAGGAAATGTGTAAGAATTACAATGTTCCTCTTTTAATAAATGATAGGTTAGACGTTGCACTTGCTGTAAACGCAGACGGCTTACATATTGGTCAAAAGGATATACCTTATAAAATAGCAAGAAAATTTCTTGGAAAAGATAAAATTATAGGAATTTCAATAAGCAGTCAAATGGAACTTAAGGCGGCTAATGATACTGGCGCTGATTATGTTGGTTTATCTCCAATATTTTCTACCTCAACAAAAAATGAGGATTTGGCCTCTCCAATCGGCATAGGTGGTTTGAAGAAATTTAAAGCTATTTCTAAAAAGCCAATAATTTGCATTGGAGGCGTTAATGATATAAACTTAGGAACTATATTTTTAAATGGTGCTGATGGTGTTGCTGTTGTTTCAGCAATTTCATCAAGTACAAACCCAATGAATTTTACTAGAAATCTCAAAAAGATAATTTCCATGTCTAAAAATTATAATATTAACAGATAAAATACGTTATGAAAATAGATGCTACATATAATTCAGTTTTAACAATCGCTGGAAGTGATTCAGGGGGTTGTGCGGGAATTCAAGCTGACATAAAAAGCATTAGTGCATGTGGAGCTTATGCAGCTTCTGTAATAACTGCAACTACAGCACAGAACACAGTTGGTGTATTTGATATTAATCCTATTCCTATTGCTCACATAGAAAAACAATTGGATGCTGTTCTTTCTGATATTAAATTCAAAGCAATTAAAATAGGAATGCTTCACTCTTGTGAAATAATAGATTTAGTTAAATCAAAACTTGAAAATTATAACTTAGGAAACATTGTAATTGACCCTGTTATGGTTGCAACTTCAGGGGATAAATTAATTGATGAAACTGCAATAGATTGTCTAAAAAGACTTCTTCCACTAGCTAAAATAATTACACCTAATATTCCTGAAGCAGAGATATTGCTTGGTTATAAAATCAATGAAAATAATTTAAATGAATCTGCTAAAAAGATAGGAGATACTTTTGAAACCTCAGTTTTACTTAAAGGAGGTCATATTAAGTCTCAATCTGATGAAGTGTTTGACATTTTATATAAAATTAAATCCAATAAAGTGGTTACTATAAAAAATCCTAGAATTGATTCAAATCATACTCATGGAACAGGATGTAGTTTATCCTCTTCAATTGCAGCATTTTTGGCGAAAGGAAAAGATATTGAAATTTCTTCAGTAAGTGCTTGTCGTTTTGTAAATAATGCTATTCTTAATGGTTCTAAAATTACTTTAGGAAAAGGTAAAGGCCCAATAAACCATTTTAATCTCATTTAATTAAAAACGACTGCTCTGTTTTTACAGCCTCCAATGCTTGCTCAATATCTTTGATGATATCTTCTGGGTTTTCCACTCCAACAGAAATACGAATCATCTTTTCAGTAATATTGATTTTCTTTCTATGCTCTGGATCAACCCCTGCATGCGTCATTGTCATTGGATGCTGTGCTAAGCTTTCAGTACTTCCTAAGCTGACCGCTAGTTTGATGAGCTTAAGTGCATTTAAAAATTCGAAAGCTTCTTTTTCACCTCCAACAATATCAAAAGATATCATTGCTCCAGGTCCTGTACATTGCTTTTGATAGATATCGTAACCTTGTTCTTCAGGATGAAGTAAGCCTAGGTAATATACCTTTTCTACTTTTTCATTATCTAATAAATAAGCAGCAACTTTTTGAGCGTTGTCACATTGCTTGTCCATTCTTAACTTAAGTGTTTCTAAGCTTCTAAGAAGTAGCCAAGCTGTGTTTGGACTTATCATGTTTCCTAGGAAAGTTCTAAGGGTTTTAACTCTTGTCATTAATTCCTGTCTCCCCATTACAGCTCCAGCAATTAAATCACTATGCCCACCAATGTATTTAGTTGCTGAATAAATTGTTAGATCAGCACCATGCTCTAAAGGATGTTGCCAAATAGGGCCCATGTAAGTGTTGTCAACAGCAACAATAACTTCTTTTTCATTCTTGTTTTGGTAGTAATCACCAATTTCTTCACTTAGTCCACTCATATCAAATAAAGCGTTATTTGGATTGGCAGGAGTTTCTAAATAAATCATTGCTAATTTATCTGCATGACCAGTTTTTTCAATAGCTGTTTTAACTTCTTCAATACTTTGGTTTGGAAGTATTCCTAAAGTATGAATTCCAATTTCAGGAAGAAAATGATTGATAAAATGATCAGTTCCACCATAAGTTGGGTTACTATATACTAGAAGATCGCCTGGTTTTAAAAATTCNAAAAGAACAGTGCTGATGGCAGACATTCCNCTCTCAAAAACCGCACAATCATCTGCTTTATCCCAAAGACTTAGTCTGTTTTCTAAAATTTCTAAGTTAGGATTATTAATTCTACTATAGATTAACCCAAGCTCTTCTGTTGGCTCTTTTTCTCTAAGACCGTAAGCAATCTCAAAAAATGATTTGCCTTCTTCAGCTGTTTTAAAAACAAAAGTAGAAGTTTGAAAAATTGGACATTTAACAGCTCCTTCAGATAGTTCTGGCTTATATCCATGAGTCATCATGTGACTTTCTGGGTTTTTAAATTTATCTTCCATTTTACAAAGTTATTAATAAAGATTATATTTCTTCTTAATATATTTAATTTGGTTAAATATTCTTTTATTATATAAAATATCGGTGTTATTTTCTTTATTTTATTGTTTTTACTATATTGTGAAGAAAATTATTCTATGATTGATGAAGTAGATAAAAAAATTCTATCAGAATTACAGTTAGATAGTAAACAAACTATAAAAGAATTAGCTGAAAAAATAAGCCTTACTCCTACACCTGTTTATGAAAGAATCAAAAAATTAGAAGACCTTGGTTACATTGTTGGATATAAAGCGCAAATAGATAGGTTTAGTATTGATTTAAGTTTAATGGTTTTTTGTAATATTTCTCTTAAAGAACATCAGGCTAAATTTTTAGCTCAATTTGAAAAAAACGTACAACCTCTTGATGAGGTTTTGGCTTGTTATCATCTTGGAGGAATGTATGATTATTTACTTAAAATATGTGTTAAAGATATGTATGAATATCAAAAGTTTGTAGCTAATAAATTAGCTAATATTGGAAATATAGCTAATGTTCAAAGTTCGTTTGTTATGAAGGAAATAAAATCATCGGAACTNTATTACTTTAAATAAATCCAGCAGCAAAAGCAATTGAAAATAGTATAAGACAAATACTTACTANCTTATAAAGTGAGTTAAGTTTAATTTTTTTTAAAAATTTCTTACCAATAATTGCTCCGATTAATGCAGTTGAAATGGCAACTATAGATGTTTCTAAGCCATTATAAAGATCTTGGAACATAAAATTACTAAAGTAGATAGGAATTCTGCTTATATCAACTATTAGAGCTATTGCAATTCCTGATGAAATAAAGCTGAACTTATCTAGGTTCATCTTTGATAAAAATAAAGTTCTCAGTGCACCTTGATGACCTGAAACACCACCAAAAAAACCACTTATGATGCCTCCAAAAAAAAGTGTTTTTTTGCTTGCATTAATCCATTTGTCTAAATTTATAAATTCAACTATTGTAAATGCAAAAATAAGTGCGCCAATTATTATCTTAAGTAGAGATGTAGTTAATTTAATTTTAAGTATTTTATAATTAAATTCATCAAAGTAAATAGCTAGTTTAACTAAAACAAATGATCCAATAATTGCTCCAAAAATGGAAGGAATTCCAAATCTTTTTAATATTTCAAAATTAATGTCCTTATAGGTTAAAGTTGTTTTGAAAATATTATTAAAAAAATGAACTATTGCCGTTAAGGTTATTGCAGTTTCAATTGGGAAAAATATAGCAAATACGGGAAGAAGTAAGGTGCCTAACCCAAAACCAGAAAAAAATGTTAAAAATGATGCAAATAGAGATACTAAACCAACTAATATTAGTTCGGTTGTCATTTTTTCTTTTTCTTCATAGGGTTAGGGTCTTCATACTTGTGTCTGTCTTTAAATTTATACAGCTCAAACTTTGTTGGTTCAATTTGTGTAGGCCAAAAGTTATTGGATCTGTCTGTGTCTGCTGTTTCTAAAAAAGGATCTAATTCAATTTGGGTTACTTTACTGTCAAATGCAAATAACTTATTAATTTTATAGTTATCTCTTTTCCAAATTTCGGCTGGTATTCTTATAATTTTATGCTTGTTGTTTTCAAAAGTGAAATCCAAAATTACAGGCATCACAAGTCCTCCTTTATTAGTTAGCTTAAGTTCATAAAAATGCTTATTATCCCTGATGATTTCTTTTTCTTCTGATGAAAGTCTTTGATTTAGTTTCTCTTGTTTTTTAAGATCCCTTTCAGTTACTTCAAATTGATCATATGAACTATAAAAGTCATTTAGTTTTTTGTCTTTTTCTCTGTAGGTTAATATGTCAGCATTTCTTTGATTTGAAATGTCTCTTTTTTGAATATCATTAAAAGCATTTCTCTTTTCATTTTTACTTTTTTCTATGTTTTTATCATTTACTATGAAATATTTAACTTCATCAAGATTTATATCCACATGATCAGTAGTGTAAAACCACCCTCTCCAAAACCAATCTAAATCAACTGAGCTAGCGTCTTCAAGTGTTCTAAATAAATCTTCAGGATTAGGATGCTTAAACATCCATCTGTTGGAATACATTTTAAAAGCATAGTCAAACAATTCTCTTCCCATTATAGTTTCTCTTAATATATTAAGAGCAGTAGCAGGTTTGCCGTAGGCATTGTTTCCGAATTGATGAATAGATTCGCTATTTATCATAATTGGAGAAATTTCATTTTTATCTCCTTTCATATAGTTAACAATCTTATGAGCAGGACCTCTTCTTGAGGGATAACCCTTTTCAAATTCTTGTTCAGTTAGGAATTGTAAAAATGTATTTAATCCTTCATCCATCCACGTCCATTGTCTTTCATCAGAATTTATAATCATCGGGAAGTAGTTGTGTCCAACTTCATGAATAATTACGCTAATCATTCCGTATTTTGTTCTTTTTGAATAAGTGCCGTCTTGATCTGGTCTTCCTCCATTAAAACAAATCATAGGGNATTCCATTCCTATCCATTTTGAGTGAACAGAAATAGCAACAGGGTAAGGNTAGTCAAACGTGTATTTAGAATAGCATTTAAGTGTATGAGCTACAGTTTTAGTACTGTATTGTTCCCATAATGGATTTCCTTCTTTAGGGTAAAACGACATTGCTAGTACATCACCACTTTTTTGCTTTACAACCATGGCATCCCACAAAAACTTCCTAGATGATGCCCAACCAAAATCTCTCACATTTTCCGCTTTAAAATGCCATGTTTTTATTCCTTTTTGACGTTGTTTTTCATTTTTAATTGCTTCTTTCTCATTGATGATAAAAACAGGTTCATCTTNACTATTTCTTGCTTCTTCTAATCTTTTTATTTGTGTTGNTGATAAAATCTCATTTGCGTTTTTTAATTCTCCTGTAGCGCTTACTACATGATCAGATGGGACAGAAATACTTACATCATAATCTCCAAAAGGAAGAGTNAATTCACCGTTTCCTAAAAATTGTTTGTTTTGCCATCCTTCTACATCATTNTAAACACACATTCTAGGATAAAATTGNGCAATAGTATACAAGTAATTATCATCTTTTTTAAAATATTCATATCCAGATCTACCGCCAATTTCTAACCTGTTGTTAATGTTGTACCACCAGCTAATATTAAAAGTAAAAGAAGCATTAGGAGCAAGAGGTTGATNTAAGTTAATTCTCATCATGGTTTGGTTAATAGTATGAGANAAACTACTTCCATCTTCATTTGTTACAGANGTNATATTAAATCCACCATCAAATTNAGGNTTCATATTNTGAATTGATCTANTNTCNAGATATCGAATTGTGTCAGNGCTATTGTCTATATCNATNGAGGCGTGTCTTATNCCNGTTGCATTCATGTAATTAGAAGCATTTTTNAGAGATTCTNNATCGATAGAGTTAAAGCTAGATGTTTGAATTTTATAACTATTGGAGTTTAAAGCTCTTTTGTTTTGNTCTAANTGTAGCCATAAGTANTCTAANTGGTCTGGGCTATTGTTGTGATANGTAATAGATTCACTTCCTGTTATTTTTTGTTCNGAATCATTTAAACTAATTTTCATTANATAGTCTGCCTCATTTTGATAATACTTATGACCTGGAGCACCAGCAGCTGTTCTATAAACATTTGCCGTAGACATTTCTTCTTTNAGCTGCTTGAACTTATTGTAGTTTAAATTTGGGTTTTGGCATATTATAAATATTGGTAAAAATAAAACACCAATAAAAAATAGCTTGTTATTTAAAAAAATGCTTGTTTTCATATTTGTTAAATGTATAACTNGAGTTAATAGTTCCTTTTAAATTTACAATGTTTTGCTGATTTGGAAAACTAGTGATTAATAAATCGTTTATTATTTCNACTGATTGNAATGGTTTTTTCATTTTNGCTTCCATNTAAACCANTAATTCACCATCTAAATTAATTTCATTTCCTAAAAACACTAGAGGAATTAATTTATTATTACTGAAAATCTTAAAGTGCTTNTTAATGTAATTCTTTAATAATTCATCATTAAAATATTCATTCCCGTCTTTAATTATTGGTTTTAGACTGCCTAATTTCTCCTTTTCAAATAAATAAGAAATGTCATGAGCTGTTAATTCTAGACTAATTTCAATCATGGACCTTTCTTTTGAAAAATTAACTTCTGCTATAGAAGTATAGGATTCATGTATTATTTCATTANTGTTGAATAAAATAAAAGGAATGAAAAAAAATATTTTTAAGATGTACATTGTTATTTGTTATTGTTTCATTCTTTAGTTAAAATTAGCTCNCCAAGCTTTAAGCTTTCTAATTTAGTTTTTTTTCTGTCAATTTTATTGTTAGGTGTATAGTAAAATTGGTTGCTTAATATCATTAATTTTGGTATTTTTTTTTGATCTTTTATTTGTTTTAATGCCTCCTTTATCTTTTCGGNTCCAATGCTTTTTAATGCTATTAAAATAACTTTTTCTCCTAGTGATTCGTCGGGTATTTTATCTATGAAAAAACCTTCGTTATTTATTGTCTTCCCTAATTCTTTTTCTAATAACTCAGGGTTGATTTTTAGGCCTCCAGAGTTAATAANATTATCTCTTCTTCCTATGTNTTTAAACTCNTTTAAACCAGTTATTTGTACTATATCATTTGTAGTTANNCTTTCNATNNTTAAACTGGGTGATTTTATGATTAGNTTTCCATCTATATTNGTGGATATTTCAACATGATTAAGACATTTGTATGGGTTGTCTTTATTGAGTTTATTTAGCTCTCTTATTGCTATGTGGGATACTGTTTCTGTCATCCCAAATGTTTGATAGCATTTTGTAGGTAGCTGTTGTATTTTTTGTATTAAGGTGTCATTTACAGGACCACCACCAATAATAAGTTTTTTAATGTTTTTAAAGCCTTTTTCTTTTAATGAGTTTTCTACTTGAATTGAAGTCATAGCAGAAAAATCAATTGAATCATTTAAACTTTTAGCTACATTTTTTTCTGGTTTAGTGAGAATAATTTCAGCTTTATTAANAATAGCTCTAACTAACATCATTTTNCCTCCAATATACTTTACAGGTAAACAAATATGAAATCTGCTATTTTCTTTAATATTAAAATAATCCAGTGTAGCTTTTGCACTGTTTATTATTGCATTTCTTCTTATTTTAATATTTTTTGGTTTCCCTGTGGATCCTGATGTTTGAACAGTTATGTATGATTTTTTAGATTTCCAAAAAATTAAAAAACTATAAATTTCTNGGTCNATTTTATTTAGTTCTTTCTCTGAAAGATTAAATATTTCTTCATGATTAGTCTTAATAATCATGATTCTATAAAATTANTTAATGACCATTTTTTATTAGGATCATAGGATAGTAGCTCTCCATTTAGCGTTAGTGGAGAATTAATATTGTTNCTGTATAGATTTCCAGTTCCTAAACCTTGAGGTAAATTAAGTTGAAATTCGGCACAAAACTGAGCTATTGCATTTAATCCAATATTGGACTCTAATGCTGAAGTAATCCACCAACTAATATTGTTTTTCTTTGCAATTTCTATCCATTGTTTGGTTTGCTTAAATCCTCCAAGAAGAGAAGGTTTTAGTACTAAATATTGTGGTTTTATATTTTTAATTAATTCTTCTTTTTGTTTTTGAGTTCTATTTTTAATTAATTCTTCATCTAAAGCGATAGGAATGGGAGATGTTGAACAAAGTTTCTTAATTTCTTCTAATTGATTCGGTGCTATTGGTTGCTCTATTGAATGTATTTTTAATTTGCTTAATTTGTCCAATTTAAAAATTGCATCTTTTGTNTNGAATGCTCCATTTGCATCTACTCNTAATTCAAGATTATNTTCAGAAAATTCATCTCTTATGTCTTTTAATATTGAAATTTCATCTTCAAAATTAATAGCCCCAATTTTTAATTTTAAACAACTAAAGCCAAGGTTTAATTTTTCTTTGATTTGCTTTTTCATATGAGATGGATTACCCATCCATATTAAACCATTAATTCTAATAGGTTTAATTCCTTTATAAAAATCATTTTGGTAAATAGCTCGAACTCCATTGTTTTCAAGGTCTTTTAATGCTGTTTCTAATCCAAATGCAATGGATGGAAAATTTAAAAGATCTATTTCCTTATATGTATTGATATTATAAACAAGATCTTTGAGTTTATTACCCATTTTATTTATAGGGTCTATACTAAGCCCTTCTATTGGACCACATTCACCAATTCCAAAAATATTAGGACTATCTTTTTTGAAAATTTTTATTAGCCAAGTAGGTTTTACATTTAGAACACCTCTACTAGTACCGCTTGGATTTATAAATTTTAAAGTGTATTTGAAGTACTTTGCTTCGTACATTATGGTTCGCCAATTTATTTGGCTATTATGCAATTGGGTTTAAAACAATACTGTATATAACAATTGAATTAATGCTTCTTCCAAAATAGAATTTGTCCAATGCATCCATCATATTAATAGCTCTAAAGTGAGATTGGTGAATCTCAGTATCTCCTTTTACTTTCCATTGAATTGTAAAAGAATCTTCAATAAATAATTTATTGTTTGCATATTTAAGCATTAATTCTAATGCTTCTATTTTATCTCTTCCTTCTGTAGAATGAAAGAAAAACTGTTGCTTATGAACTTCGTTTATTGTGAATAAATCAAGATCTACGTAATCAGGCATTTCATGATATTCAAATACCAATAGATCGGATTTTATTGAAAGGGAGCTGGCTATTTTTTTTTGAATTTCGCTTACTCTATCTTTTGTTTTAGCAATCATTATAAATTATATTAATAAACAAATTTAATAAATTCAATTTTATTATAAATAAATTATAATATAATCAATTCATTTTTTTTTAAATACATCACACAAAAAGTAAAAAACAAATTTTGGATAGTCTATAAAGTACCTTTTTATAAGTTTTGGCTCATCAATTATTCGATATATCCATCGAATATTTAGCTTATCAAAAAATACTGGGTAATAATGAATATTTTTTTGTGATTGATGTAAAAAACCTCCACATGTAAACCCAACACCTTTAAAACCTTTGTTTTTTAATTCTACAAGATATTTCTCTTGCATTGGAGTTCCCATTCCCACAACTACAAAATCAGGGTTTAACTCAATGATTTTTTCCATACTAATATCCCATTCTCCTTTTACATACCCATCTCTGTATCCGACTATGTTCAAACTTGAATATGCATTACGGAAAATTTTAATGGAATTATCAATTTCTACTGATTTTGCTCCAATAAAAAAAATACTTTTTTCTTTTTCTTGACAATATTCAAATAATTTTGGAGCAATAGATGTCATNTCAAAACTNCTTCTAGTAGCNTTAATTCCAATTAATTTTAAAAAAAATGAAAGTGCAATACCATCAATATGGATGTAATCAAACTGATTAAATAATTCTTTATGTTTTCTGGCNGATAAATAAGAATATGGATTAAGAAATGTGTGAATTCCTTCTGAAAAATTAACACTATTTGAAGTCCATATTTTAAACATATTTATTTATAAATTAGATTTAATAAATTCATATGTTCTACTTGCACTATCACTATCTACGTGCTTATTNTACATTTCTTTAATAGAATTATAATTAATGTCAATATTTTTCAAATTGGATGGGTTTTCAAAAAATAGTTCTAATTTTTCGTGAAAACTTTCATAGTTGTATACTTTGTATCCAGGTGTTACTGAATCATAATCATCATACATTGATCTATGTTTAGTTATATATTTTTCTTTATCATATGGAAAGAANAATACAGGCTTTTCTGTTAAGATGAAATCAAAAAAGATAGAGGAATAATCAGTNATTAAAAGGTCTACTCTAGAAAAAATAGGATACATATCACTCTCATTATCNAGCACCCTAATATTACTGTAATCTTTCTTTAGGACCATAGAATAGTCATGNCTATGAAGCTTTATGAGAAAAGTTGCATCATTAACCNGNAATAAACTATTTAATTTATCCCAATTAATTGGAGTAACTCTTTCATACCTATCTCCATCTCTAAAAGTAGGAGCGTATAAAATAACTTTCTTGGTTTTAAATGTCTTAATNATATTTGCTTCAAAGGTTAAATGTTTGGAGTATAGACTACTATTAAGAATAATATCATTTCTTGGATAACCAGTAACANTGATTTTTTTTGATCCAAATGCAGAATCAAAATAATTTTTCACTTTTTCAGAAGTGGCTATCATCAAATCTGCAACAACAAACCANTGAGGCATCAACATTCTTACTAAGAATCTTTTATATCCCCAAGTATGATTCCCTATGTAGAATGCATTGTGCTTTACCGTAATATCTCTATCAATTGTCTTAAGAGGAGAGCCATGCCAAAGATTNACTTTAAGTGCTCCAGAAGAAGTCCAATGATTTATACTACCTGTTCTTGAATCGTATATNTATACNTTAGCACGAANACTTAGCCATAATCCTTTTAGGCTGTATTTNTAGTGAGCATTGAGTCCTTCTTGTCTCAATCTATTAACAAGATTTTTATTTCTTGTTATCCAAAATGAGTTCATTTCTTTGATTTTGGAACAATGAAGAAATAAATATTTAGCATTGTCACTAAAATTCATTCCAATACCAGAGCCAAAAACCCATATTTTTTTTGTTCTAGGTAGGAAATAGACAAAACAATAAATTAGAAATAATATTGGGCTTGCTAACTTTGGTAAGTATTTAATATATTTTTTCACTTATTGTTNTTAAATTTTATTGATGTGACCACATTNTATTTCTTGTATATGTAAATAACAGAATATATATTCCAAAAGATTAAACTACTTGCGCTAGCAACAGCAGCCCCTTCTATTCCACTAATTCCAAGTTCTAATCCATAATTATTTTTATCAATAAGAATAAAATTAAGAATAATATTAATTGCTAATGCAACTAAAAGAATATTGCCATATACCTTTTGTTTTCCTGTCATATTAAGAATTGTTCCAACCGAACCAGATAGAGCATTAACAGCTTGGCTTGAAGTTAAAATCAATAATGCAGCTATTGCAGAAGGAACAGCAAATTGATCTCCAAATAGAGATAATATAAAACCAGGGAATAAAAATATTATTAATAATATGGGCAGAGTAGTATAAAAAATCAACTTAGTAGAATTAATGATAGTTAGTTTAAACTCTTTAATTCTGTTGTTATTATATGATTCCGATATTTTTGGTGCTACAATGCTGTTAACAGCTGACATGATTAAAGTTGCTGATAGAGCGACTTTAACAGCTGCATTGTAAATTCCTACTGCTGTTTCTTTATAATCGCCTTCAGTAAGAGCTCCAATCATCAAAGAATCTGTCCATGACATTAGAAGCAAGACACTTGAAGAAACCATCATTGGTAATGATTGATTAAAAATTTCACGGTTTTTTATAAAATGTATCTTTTCTTTGTTTTTGTGTAAAACTCGATAAACTCTTAATGTGCTCAATATAAAAATCAATAAAAGAGCTAATGAATATGCATATATAACTACAATTGTTTCTAATAGATTAAACCCATAAAAAAGCAGTAGAAATAATAATACAGAAAATAACATTTTAGAAGTTCTTTGGAAAAAAGCAAATTCTTTAATCATTTTAAGCCCCCTTAAGGTGTTTTCATTTAGGCATATTATAGAGAATAATGGTAAAATAAACACAATCATATTTATTATTTCTATTCCCATAGTTGACTTAGGAATAAGGTAATATATGATGTAACTTGAAATGGAATATATAATTGTAGATGCAATCAAAGAAATTCCTAATATCAGCTTACAAGAAGAGAAATATACAGATCTTATAGTCTTTAAATCTTTATCAGCAGCAGCTACTAATTTAAGAGCAAGTTTGTCAATGCCTAATCTAGAAAAAATAGAAGAAATATTCAGCACCCCTAAGAAAAGTGTGTATTCACCCCAAACTCTGGTTGGGTCATCAAATGAATTCCCAACTAACCAAAGTAGTATATATCCAAGAAGAGATCCTGATATTTTTAGAATCAAAGATTGAAACCCTTTGATGGTAATTTCCTTATCAGTAAATATTGATTTAATGTGTGATAACATTAGTTACTTGTCTTTCAGGATAGACTTTAGCTTAGTAGTGGAAATTCCTTTAGTTCTTGGGAAATAAATAACTTCACAATGATTCTTTAGTTCATCAAATTTTCCTTCCCAGTCACTACCCATTACAAAAATATCAATATCATTCTGATCTATATCATTTACTTTTTGCTCCCAATTATCTTCAGGAATTACTTTACTAACATAATCAAGCGATTCTAAAAATTCTTTCCTCTTTTNGTAAGACAATACGCATGTTTTNCCCTTTAGGTTATTGAATTCATCTGTAGAAAGTCCTACTATAAGTTCGTCTCCAAGTAAGCTAGCTTTTTTTAGAATTTCTAAATGACCATAATGCAATAAATCAAATGTTCCGTATGTAAGTACTTTTTTAAATTTTTTATCCACTAATTCATCAAAGTCAATGGATAATGCATTTAACTTTTTATCAAAAAAACCATGAATTTTGTTTAGTAATGGTAAATCTTCAATAACATTTTTTTTGGCATATCTATGTGCCATTTCCACAGCATTTAAACCTTCTAGTATTACAGAATTCATCTTAAATTCAGAATTAAAAAAACCTTTACCGATTAATAATCCAAGAGTTCTATTTCTACTTAAATCGTTGAGTGAAGTTAGGCATAGGTCTCCAAAACCACAGGCTAAAAATAAAGTGTTTTCTGCACCTCCAAAAGATCTTAAAAGGCTTCTTACTTCAGAAAAAGCTTTTGTCAAAATCATAAAACGAGTGTTTGGAGAATTATATTTTGCATCCACAACACCAATAAGAAGAGCATAAATATTTTTTAATACACTTAAAACTTCAACACCTCTAATATCATTGGTGCAGTCAATATGAATAGATGTGTGTTTAACAATTTCATTGATAATATCATATTGTGAACTGTTTTTATAACCTAGAGTTAATAAAGTATCAGAATGATCCATAACCTCAACTGCAAAAGATGGACCTTTAAGTGAAACAATATTATCTATAGCTAATTCCTTCTCAATACTTTCAATAATAGTTACTCCATCCCCAATAAACCCTTTTGATAAATTAACAAATAAAGCATCCTCTTTAAAATAAGGTTTTAAGTTTCCCATGTTTTCAAGAACTGCTTTCGAAGGCAATGCTATGAAAATAACATTAGCAGTTTTAAGCTTGCTCTTATNACAGGAAGCTTTAAGTTCTTTGTTTAAATGTTTATTTGGGAAGCACGAAATATTAGTATGATGGTTGTTTATTTCATCTACTTTCAATTGGTTTCTAGAAAAAAGANTTACGTTATTACTCTTATTTATAGAAAGTTCGTTTGCTACAGCTGTTCCAAAAGCACCTGCTCCAAGTACAATTATATTCATAACCTCAAAAGTACAAGATTTTAACTATCTCTTATCCATACCCATCAATATGTTATGAAAAAAAAACATTTAACAAGTTCTTACAATGGTTTTTTAACTAAACTTCAGAAGTATTAAAAATTTTTACAATTATAATTTACTTTCTTTTGCTATTGAATAGTTGTAGTTTTACAAAAACAATAAAAAGCTAGATTGAAACTTGATAAACTNAACTTATATTCNATAATTNCTACATTATTTTTTATTGCAGTTTACACAGCATTAAATAATATNGGCTTCATTGCTCTTTCNATATTATTAATTATTCATGCTTTTTATTNAAAATCTTTTCCNTTAAAGTTNATAACCACAAACGGATTTATTTTTATCAGTTTATTTGTTTTACAGTCNTTAAGCTTATTATATTCAAATAATACTGAATTTGGAATTAAACAATTAGAGGGGCAGTTATGGCTTCTTATTATTCCTATCTTATTAATCTTTACAAAAGAAGATGAAGATAATTTTATAAAATTTCAAAAGTTCTTTTTCTTTGGAGGCTGTTTTAGNATAGCACTAGCTTTTATCTATGGAATTGTTTTTTTTGATTTTAATACAATTTCAAATAATGACTTTATTATTGCTAACATAATNAAGCATTTTACATATCACGATCTTGCTGGTTATGTAGGAAATCATGCTTTGTATTATTCATGCTACCTTTCTTTTTCAACTATTATCGGTTTAAATATTTTTTTTAATCAGCAAAAAAATAGTCATAAAAANTATTATTTAANNGCTNTTTCAGTTCANNTTATTGTTATNTTCTTACTTAAAAGCACTACAATTACTTTAGGATTTGTTATTTGTTTTTTAATGTTTTTATTGAANCATATTGATATNAAANCTGTAAAAACTAAANTTTATTTAAGCTTTTTATCTAGTGTTATTTGTGCTGTTTTTATGCANATAATTTTATTGAAAGCTAGATATTATAANA
The DNA here is from genome assembly GCA_002721285.1 of Crocinitomicaceae bacterium. Next base: position 11,811 of record PBJU01000029.1, on the reverse strand, counting down.
ATCATTATTTTGATAGTGCTGATTTTTTTCAATTTTATTTACCCATTATTATAATTGGACTTTTTNTCCCTTTTGGAATCATATANATACTTCATCAAAAAAGAATGGTGATTTTAAGTATAACTTTTTTTATTTTCCTTTTAACAAGTTTTTTAGCACTTAACTATTTAAAAAATCATCCTGAAAAACTTGATTACAAAAATAACTACACGAATATTAATGCTAGATATGGTAAATGGCTTAGCGCAGTAAACATTATTAAACAAAAGCCTTTTTTAGGAAGTGGAATTGGTGATAGACAAGATGATTTAATNAAACAATATAAAGTAATTGATTTTCCTAAAGCAATTTCTGCTAAATATAATGAACATAATCAATACCTTAGATATTGGTTGGACTCTGGTGTATTAAGTTTTTTGCTTTTTTTATTTTTAATTTTCTTCAANTTTAANAGAGGTTTTGTAAATANAGATTATACCCTTATTAGTTTGTGTATNCTATTAGCTANATTTAGTATGACAGAATCGTGTNTAATACGTCAAAAAGGNATTATTTTCTTTGTNTTTATTTTCTGTTTATATGATAAAAGAAATTACAGAAAGTCANTAACATAACCTTTCTTTGGNTTTGTTNNAATGTTTCATTCTTTTATAACCACTAATTTTTTGTATTAGTACAATTAGAATTNTTATTTTCGTTTTATGAACTCTAATAACAATAGGTTTATCAGTTTCTTACAAATTATTGGAGATTTTTTTTTCATAAATCTTTCTTTTCTTCTTGCTTACATTATAAAATTTGGTTCACTTAATGCTTATCTAAGTGATAAGTATTTTGTTTTTTTAATGATCTTTAATTTATGTTGGTTTGTTTCAACCTATTTTTCGAAAGCATACGAGAACTATCAAAATAAGAATATAGAAAAGATTATTGCTTTACTAATAAGGTTATTTGTTCTCCATGCATTACTTATTACAGCATTTTGGGTGCTAAGAAAGGCATATTATTTTTCTAGAGAACATTTGATTTTAACTTATGGAATTTTAATTTTTTTGATTTCATCATGGAGGCTTTTTCTTCAATATCAGTTTAATNTATATAGAAGAAAAGGGTTGCACTTAAAAAATGTTATTATTGTTGGTTCAGGTGAATTATCTAAAGAGTTATATAATGTTTTTGAATCCAAGAAAGAACTTGGATATCGATTCTTTGGTTTTTTTTCNGACGAANGTGAAGAGGGCNCTTTTATTAAGGGTAAAGTTGAGGATGTTTTTAATTTTTGTAAGGATAATAAAATTGATGAATTATATTGTTCTATTTCTGATTTGTCTACTGAACAATTAAAAAAACTTACAAGTTTTGCCCATAATAATTTAATTAGAATAAAAATGATTCCTGATGTTAGAGGTTTTGTTAATAGACATTTGAAAATTGATTTTTATGATTANGTACCTGTTTTAACATTTAGAAATATTCCTNTNGATGATTATTTTAATAGATTAATAAAGAGAATATTTGATTTTACTTTTTCTNTTTTTGTCATAATATTTATAATGANCTGGTTATANCCANTTATTGCNGTTTTAATTAAATTAAATTCTAAAGGACCTGTTTTATTCAAGCAAGTAAGATCTGGNAAAAACAATANGGATTTTAAATGTTGGAAATTNAGAACTATGTGTTTGAATGAAGATTCGGATAATAAACAAGCCTCNAAAAAAGATAGTAGAGTTACCAGTATTGGATCTTTTTTGAGAAAAACTAGTATTGATGAAATGCCACAATTTTTTAATGTTTTATTTGGCTATATGTCTATTGTTGGTCCCAGACCTCATATGTTAAAGCATACTGAAATATATTCTAATTCAGTAAATAATTATATGTTTCGTCATTTTGTTAAACCTGGTATTACTGGCCTTGCACAAGTTAAAGGTTTAAGAGGAGAAACAAAAGATTCTTTGGCNATGGAGCATAGAATTAAATTGGATATGCTNTATATTGAAANTTGGTCATTTATTTTAGATCTAAAAATTATAGCACTAACCATTTTTAATTCTATTAAAAAAGATGAAAACGCTTATTAATTATTATTTTAAGATATAAAACTATTTTTTTTCGTTTGATTCAAAATCATTTATATTTTTACTGCTAAATTTCATAAAATCATTAGTGAAAAAAATTCTTTTTCTTGCACATCATAGGCTAGATAGAAGCCCAGGACAGAGATATAGGTTTGAGCAGGTTTTTGATTACCTTGAATCTAAAGGTATTTCATGTCATTTAGCAAATATAATTTCTGAAGATGATGAAAAAGCATTGTATTTATCACGTAGTATTTTTAAAAAAATTGTTGTTGGATTAAAATCTTATAAGAGGAGGTTTTTTCATTTGTTTGGAGTTAAAGCATATGATTTGATTGTAATATATCGAGAAGCCCTTCCAACTAGATCAACTTATTTTGAAAAATACATTGCTAAAAAAAATATTCCAATTTTATTTGATTTTGATGATGCAATATGGGTGAAAGATGTTTCAAGTGTTAATCAAAAAATATCTTGGTTTAAAGATGAAAAGAAAATTGAAAAATTACTACCAATTTGTGATCATATTACTTGCGGTAATAACTATTTAGCTGACTTTGCAAAAAAATTTAATAGTAATGTGTCAATAATTCATTCTACAGTTGATACGGATCTATATAAACCAATTAAAACAAAAAATAATCAAGATGCAGTTAGAATAGGGTGGGTAGGAAGTCATACAACAATTAAACATTTTGAATTAATTACTGATGTTTTTTTAGAACTCAAAAAAAAATATAAGAAAAAAGTGAAATTTGTTGTAATTGGAGATGAAAATTATAGGAATGATAAATTAAAATTGAAAGGTAAAAAATGGCAAAATAAAAAGGAAGTAGCCCTTTTTAATTCTTTTGATATTGGTGTAATGCCATTGCCAAATGATGAGTGGACGAAAGGAAAATGTGGTATGAAGGGTTTATTATATATGTCTGTTGGAATTCCTGCAGTAATGTCTAATATTGGAATGAATAAAGAGATAATTAATCATGGTGAAAATGGTTTTCTACCTGTTGGTCATCAACAGTGGGTGGATGTGTTATCTAATCTAATTGAAAATGATAAGCTTAGAAAAGAAATTGGTCAAAATGGAAGGAAAACAGTAATTGATAGGTATTCAAAGAAAAAAGTTAAAAAAACCTATTATGATTTATATACTTCATTAATGAAATAAATTTATGAAAAAAACAGCACTTTATAATAAACACGTAGAATTAGGAGCTAAGATGGTCCCATTTGCTGGATATCAAATGCCAGTACAGTATTTAGGAGTTAATGCAGAACATATAAACGTAAGAGATAATGTGGGAGTTTTTGATGTTTCTCATATGGGAGAATTTATTGTAAGTGGTGAAAAAGCGCTTAATTTAATTCAAAAAATTTCTAGCAATGATGCTTCAAAATTATTTCCAGGAAGAGCTCAATATTCTTATTTACCTAATGACAATGGTGGAGTAGTAGATGATTTAATTATTTACATGATTAGTGAAGGAAAGTATTTATTAGTTGTTAATGCTTCAAATATTGAAAAAGATTGGAATTGGATTAATAAACACAATGATGTAGGAGCTGAACTAGAAAATATTTCTGATCAAATGTCATTATTAGCAGTTCAAGGACCTAAAGCTGTTGATTTATTACAGGAATTAACAAAAATTGATTTAAATGAAATTAAATTTTATCATTTTGTAGAAGGGGAAATTGCTGGAATAGATAATGTGATTATTTCGGCAACTGGTTATACAGGTTCTGGTGGATTTGAGCTGTATATCAATAACAATGTAGCTGAAAGATTATGGGATGAAATTCTAAAAGCTGGTGTACCATTTAATATTGAACCAGCTGGATTAGCAGCTAGAGATACTTTAAGACTAGAGATGGGATATTGTTTATATGGTAATGATATTGACGATAAAACATCTCCTATTTCTGCTGGATTAGGTTGGGTTACTAAGTTTACTAAATCATTTGTTGGAGATCAGATATTAAAAAATCAAAAAGAAAATGGAGTGGATAAAAAATTAGTTGCTTTTAAACTTTTAGATAGGGGAATTCCAAGAAAGGATTATTTAATTGTTGATGAAAATCAAAATGAAATTGGAATTGTTACATCTGGAACTATGGGTCCATCTGTTAAATTATCGATTGGTTTAGGTTATGTTAAGTCAGAATTTTCTTCTTTAGGTTCTACAATTTATTTAAGCATAAGAAATAAGTCTATTGCAGCTGAAATTGTTAAATTACCTTTTTTTAAGCCTTGATGAAAAAAAAAACAAGGATTGAGGTTTGTTTTACACCAAATTTATATCCTCTTCATATTGAAGATTTTCAAGTTGTTGTAGTTATTGATGTACTTAGAGCTACTTCTGCTATATGTACTGCTTTTCATTATGGAATTGAAAAGATAATACCTGTTAGTACGCTTGATGAAGCAATTGAGTATAGAGAAAAGGGATATTTAGTTGCAGCTGAGAGAAAGGGTAAGGTAGTTTCTGGTTTTGATTATGGTAACTCTCCATTTACCTATATGAATAAAGAAATTAAAGGAAAAACTTTAGTGCTAACTACAACTAATGGTACTAAAGCAATAAATGTAGCTAAGAATGTAGATCACTTGATTATTGGTTCATTACTGAACTTAGATGCACTTTGTAATTATATAAAAAAGCTAAATAAAAATGTTTTGTTATTAGGTTCTGGATGGCAAAATAAATTTTGTTTAGAGGATACTATTTGTGCTGGTGCAATAGCTGATCAGCTATTGTCATCTAACAATTTTATTAGTGAGAGTGATTCATCTGTAGCTGCAAAGTATTTATATAAATCCGCTAGAGATAATTATTTTGGATATTTAAAAGCATCCTCTCACAGAAAAAGATTAAAAAAATTAAACCTTAATAGAGATATTAAATATTGTTTAACTCCAAATCAAACCAATGTTGTTCCAACAAGAGAAGATAATTATTTAATTCTTTCAACTTCTTAAACCTGAAATAACAAATTCTACTTCTTTTTTGCTTTTCACAGGTTGATTTAAAATAGAAGTAATGTAATTTGGAGCAGTTGCTAATTCTCTAGCAATCATTTCTTTATATAAATCATAATATTGTATTGAATTTTTTCCAAGAAGAAGTGGATTTAAAGATTTTCCTTCCTCCCAAAGTTTTAGAATTCTTATAAACCCCTTTAAGTAAAGATGATCTTTTGTGAATCCTCCTCCTCTAAAAATTCTAGTAGTCAATATAAAGGCATCATTTTCTGAAAGATAGTATGAATTTACCATTTCATGATATACAGCTTTAAAATCTAAACCATTTATCATTAAATCAACAGCAACCACTCTTAAAGCAAGTTCTTTTAACCTTCTTATTGTTAGGTGTCCTGAAAGATATTCTGTTAAAACAGCAATTCCTTCCTGCGTATAAGTGTTATTAGGGAAACCTAACTTAAAAATATTTAATGGTTGATTGACAGCATTCATTGTGGTAACCATGTGCACCCCAACTTCGTGGTGTACTAATGCTTTGACACTGTCTAAGCTAAGTTTACTTCCATATTTAAGAAGGACTTTTCTTTTGAAATTAAGCACCATAATTTCAGCAGTAATACTTTTGGTTATTTCTACTTTTGCTTCAAATCCATAATTACTAATTTCCTTTTCAAAAATTTCTTTTATTCTTTCAACATTAATAATTTCACTTTCCTCTTCATCATCAGGACAATTCAGAATAAAGTGAGCATTTCTTAAATCAGTTTCATTTGGCTGTCCAAAATACCTTAATGAGTTGAAGAAGAATTTATCGGTTCCAATTGTATTTAGCATATCAATTTTATCTGAATAGCTCTCGATTACATCTCTATATAGCCTAGCAACAGAAACATCTTTAATATCTTCAAGTTTAAGACTATATAATTTCCTTTTAAACTCAAAAGGATGGTCAATTATTTGACGATATTTAAAATTTGGGTTTTTCTCACCTTTATTTTTTAAAAACTTTTTTTGTTCAGATTCAAGGTTTAGTGGAGTAACATAACTTAATACTTCTAGTTTTTTGGTGAGTTGGTATAATGATTTATCTACTTTTTTTAATTGTTCTTCAATTCCAAATGTCAGTAATGATTTTCTCTTTATTTTCAGACCTAGTTGATTTTCTGTGAAAAAATGACTTGTTTGGATAATGATTCTTTTAAAGCCTTCTTCAAGATCATTTATCACAAGAGGATAGTTGTTTCCATCTAATTCATTACAGTATATTTTTTTAACTTCAGTTGCTAGGACTAATGTGTTTGGGAATTTTTTTGAGATGTGAATTAAAAAATAGCCATTACCCTGAAATGGTCCATTTACTTCAGTAGTGTTTTCAATACTCCTTATTTTGATGCTTTCAAGACCTCTCACCCAGTAATCAATGACTTTCTTGAATTTTTTCTGATTAACATTTTCAGTTCCTAAATTAAAAATAGGTAAGTCTTTTTTGTGTCTGATGAAATTATACGAGTGCATATCATAAACAATGCAGCCATTAAATTTCTTTTCAATAGCTTCAATGAGTACATCTATTACTTTATAAAAGTCAGTATGTTTTTGTAAGCTTTCTTTTATAAGTGCTTTTGATAGTTGTTTTTTCCAAACTTCCTTGCCCCAAGCATCTTTATAGACACAATTTTCAGGGCTTCTATTTAGATCATATTCAAATCGAGAATCTAAACCAACAATAGTTAGAGGCATAGAAGATATAAATGTATCTGTATGAGGATCTTCTTCATACCACCTTTCATAACTGGTGTGAATTATTTTATCTTTTAAATTATGCCTTAATTTATTTCCAGCGTGAATAGCGGCACTTACAAATGGAATATATTCTCTAATCTTAATGTGAAATGAACTTTCAATAGAAATCGCTTCAAAAGTTTCATAATTATTTATTTTTTTAATTATCTCCTTAACGGAAAGCGATTTTATTAGTGCCATTTAATATTAACTATTTTTTTTTTCGATGGTTTTTTCCACAAAATCTAGAACTCTTTTTTGGATTTTAATTTCTTTATTTTCATTTATTTCAACAAATCCTCCAGGACTACAAACATTAACTTCAATTAACTTGCCTCCCATTAAATCTAATCCCACTAAAAATAACCCATCTTCAACTAATTTGGGACCGATTATTTTACAAAGCTTTAGTTCAGTTTCATCTAGTTTATGTTCTACGCAGTGTCCACCTGCATGTACATTTGATCTATGATCATCATCACCAGGAACTCTTCTCATAGTGCCTATAGGTTCTCCATTTAACATAATTACCCTGACATCTCCTTTTAGCTCTGTTTCAATGTATTCTTGCAAAATAATATAGTTGTTTTTACCACCTTGGTTAATGTAAAAATCAAGAAGTGAATTAACATTGTATTTAGAAGTTTTAGATGATTTATCTAGTAATATTACACCACTTCCTCCAAATCCATCCATCGGTTTTAAAATGAATTTATCTAACTCATAAGCTTCGATTACTTGCTTAAGGTATTTTTTATTTCTAGATACTGTTGTTAGAGGAATCAATCTTTTTTTAGGATCATCATTGTCATGAAGTGCTGCTAGAGTAGCAGGGTAAATTTTATTATTTGCTTTTCTAAGACCTGATATTGAATTAATAAAGAATGTGTCATTTTCAAGAGTGTCCATGAAATTTAAAACATGTGTGTCTAGGGGTGGATTATCTCTAAAGAATACAACATCATGGTTGTTCATAGGAATAAATTCTTCTGTTAATGTACAGCTTTTATAAAACTCATAATTATCCTGAGCATTAGGTTTAGATGATTCTACAATACGACAATTTGCCCATACACAAGTTCTTCTAATAGCCATTTCATAAGGATATATTAAAGAAACTTTATGACCTCTTGAAACAGACTCTTGAATTAATCTAAGGGTACTGTCTAATTTTGGTTTAACAGATTCCCATTCATACATTACAAATCCAATATTCATAAGCTTTTGTTTGTGAAATAAATTTATAATTAATACTCAATTAATTAGTTAATGTAGTGGGAAAATTAGCATTTTTCATTTAAAATTGCTTAGTATTTTTAATAAAATATAGTTGAATGAAAATTTTACTGTCACCTGCAAAATCAATGGATGTAAATATTCCTAATATTTCAATTAACAAAACATCTCCTTTGTTTATGGAGAAAACTAATCAAATTATTTCTGTTTTAAAGAGTTGGAGTATTTCTGATTTTAAATCTAAAATGAAAATAAGTGATACAATAAGTTTAACCACTTACGAAACATATAAAAATTGGAATCAAGTTGATGATGAAGATGGTATTCCAGCTGTTTATTTATATAGTGGAACAGCTTTTAAAGGACTTTCTTCAATAGATTGGAACAATCAAGATTTAGATTATGCTCAAAATAATCTTATTATTTTAAGTGGACTTTATGGTTTTCTTCGTCCATTAGATTCTATTAATAAATATAGGTTGGAAATGGCTTTGAAATTTGATATATCAAAGGAGGTTAATTCATTATATAAATTTTGGAGTAAATCAATTACTAGTTATTTAAATGACAACTACCCCAAAGAATTAATTGTAAACTTAGCTAGTAATGAATATTCCAAGGTAATTGATAAAAAAGTAATAATGTCGGATATTTTAAATTGTCATTTTTTAGAAGTGAAGAATGGCTCTGAAAGATCCATTGCTTCTCATGCTAAAAGAGCAAGAGGATTATTTGCAAGATTTATTGTTAAAAACAAATTAAAAGATAAAGAGGATTTAAAATCTTTTGATTTTGATGGATATAAATATAGAAATGACCTTTCGAATGAAAAGGATTATTACTTTTCAAGAAATCATTAAACTTTCATTTTTGCAAAGTCTTTAGCAAAGTAGGTTAATATAATATCAGCTCCAGCTCTTTTTATACTTGTTAAGCATTCCATAAATGCATTATTGTAGTTTAGCCAACCTTTTTGTGAAGCAGCATGAATCATAGCATATTCTCCGCTAACGTTGTATGCGCTGACAGGAAGATTTGTTTTGCTTTTTACGCTTTGTATTACATCTAGATAACTTAATGCAGGTTTAATCATTAAAATATCAGCTCCTTCTAGCTCATCTAATTCAGCTTCTAAAAGAGCTTCTTTTTTGTTTCTAGGATCCATCTGGTATGTTTTTTTGTCACCATTTTTAGGGGCAGAGTCAAGAGCATCTCTAAATGGACCATAAAAAGCACTTGCATATTTAGCAGTATAGCTCATTATACTTGTTTCTGAAAATCCATTATTATCCAGTTCATCTCTAATTAATTCAATTCTTCCATCCATCATATCTGAAGGACCAATAATATCAATTCCAGCTTCAGCTTGAGCAACAGCCATTTTTCCAAGGATAGGAAGTGTAATATCATTGATGATTTTTCCATTTTCAACATATCCATCATGACCATCAGAAGAGTAGGGGTCCATTGCTACATCACTCATTAAAGTAAATTCTGGAAATTGTTTTTTAATTTCTTTAATTGCTTTTAAGTAGAAGTTCTTAGAATCATAGCTATAGGTAGCTTTTTTATTTTTTAAGCTATCTTCAACGGCTGGAAATAAAACAAAATTTTGAATTCCTAATTGACCACAACTTTCAATTTCTTTTAATAATAAATCTAAAGACCATCTATAACAATTTGGCATTGAATCAATAACTAGCTTTTTATTACTTCCATCTACTGTAAATAATGGGTAAATGAGGGAAGAAGTATTAATGTTTGTTTCAGCAATCATGTTTCTAATTGCTGCAGATTTTCTATTTCTTCTAGGTCTTTGATTCATTTTAGATAGTTAAATGTTTGACCATTTTTTAGCGACCTTAAAGATTGATAAATAAGTTCAATAACGGAATTAACATCGTCTTTAGCACACATTTCTACCGTTGTATGCATATATCTTAAAGGAAGAGATATTAAAGCGGATGCTACCCCCATGTTGGAATATGCAAATGCATCGGTATCGGTTCCTGTGCTTCTTGATGCAGCCAGTCTTTGAAAATCAATTTTGTTTTTCTCAGCTTGATTAATAATGAATTTCAATAAATTATTTTGAACTGCAGGACCATAGCTAAGAACAGGGCCTTTTCCTGAAGATAAATCACCTTCTACTATTTTTTTAATCATAGGTGTATTAGTATCATGACATACATCTGTAACAATTGCTACATCAGGTTTTATTCTTTCCGCAATCATTTGTGCACCTCTAAGTCCAATTTCTTCTTGTACTGCATTGGTGATATACAGTCCAAAGGGAAGTTTTACTTTGTTTTTGTGTAATAATCTTGCTACTTCAGCAATCATAAATCCACCCATTCTATTGTCTAGAGCTCTTCCAACATAATTGGTCTTATTAAGAATCATAAATTCATCTTCATAAGTTACAACACAACCAACATGAACTCCCAGAGCCTNAACTTCTTTTTTAGTTTTGCANCCACAATCTAGAAATATATTATCTGTTTTTGGAACAGCTTCTTTTGCTCCACCTAATCTTGTGTGAATTGCTGGCCATCCAAATACAGCTTTTACAGTTCCTTTGTCAGTATGAATATTAACTCTTTTGGAAGGTGCAATTTGGTGATCACTCCCACCGTTTCTTCTTAAGTATATAAACCCATTATCNGTTATGTAATGCACGAACCATGANATTTCATCAGCATGTGCTTCAATAACTACTTTGTATTTTGNTTNAGGATTAATTACGCCAACAACACTTCCATAGGTGTCAATAATATAATCATCAACATAAGGTTTAATATAATCTAACCAAACTTTTTGACCTGCTGATTCAAATCCGGTTGGTGAAGCAGTATTAAGATATTTTTCTAAAAAAACTTCGGATTTTTTATTAATGTGGTTAATTTTTTTCATGAATTATTTTATTTTTTTCTACCNAAATGAAAATTTATTCCAAAATCAAAATCTATTGAAGAGTTTTTATATCCACCNTCATTTATTACTCTCATTCCTCTTTCCAATAATGCATCAAAACCTATTGAGAAAAGTCTGTGTATATGATAGTCAAAACCAATACCATAAACGAGTCCAAAGTCAAAATTTTTAAACTTACCTATTCCAAGTTCTCCCCTTATTTTTGCTTCGTCTAATTCGTCAGCTGCTGAAATTTTATCTTTTATTTTAAAACCAAAATAAGGGCCAAGATTTAAATCAACTTTAAATTTTTTCCCAAAACCAATGTGCATAAAGGCTGGAATATCAAAATAGTCTAATGTTTGTTTAATATCTGTAAATTTTGGTACAGAAACGCCATTTTCTAATTTTTCTCCTAGAGTTTTCATTTTCCATCCTCTGTTTTCAACGTCAAAATCAGCTTTAAATGCAAAAAATCTATTAAAGTGATAAACTACAGTTAGTCCGTATAATGTTCCTTGTGAACTAATTTCGTTTAAATTAGAACTATCACTAATAGGGTTGTTTACATTAACTCCTCCATTAATACCTATGTCCCATTTGTTTGAACCTTTTTTATTTTTCCCATCAGATTGAGAAAAAATTATAATTGGAATATATGCGAATATTAAAATGATTTTCTTCATTCTTCAAAATTAGTATTTAATATTATAATTATAGAATATTATGAAGTATTTTAGAGAAACTTATTTATCTATTTTAAAATTTAATGAACAGATATTATTATAGTGTTTGCTAATTTTTAGATTTGCA
>PBJU01000028.1 GCA_002721285.1 Crocinitomicaceae bacterium | reverse complement strand
TAATTGACCTTCGAAATAAAAATATCAATGGAAAAGAAGCTGAATTTTCTCTAGGTCTTTCAGATATTACAGTAAACAAAAATATGGTTCCATTTGATGATAAATCTCCTTTTATTACTAGCGGAATTAGAATTGGAACAGCTGCAATAACTACAAGAGGAGTAAATAAAAATGATGTAGTTAAAATAGCTGACTTAATAGATAGAAATATTTCTAACTTTCAAAATGAAAGTACTCTTTTAAAAATAAAAAACGAGGTCAATGAATTAATGAATTCAAGGCCACTATTTAAATGGTAAAAAATGATAAAAGCAAACGATCCACAATTAAAATCCTGGATAGAAACACCAAAAAATTCTGATTTTCCAATACAAAATCTTCCTTTTGGCATCTATTCAACAACAAATAAATCAAAAAGAGTTGGTGTTGCTATAGGAGAAAAAATACTGGACTTATATACTATTCATGAGCTAAATTACTTATCAAGTCTTCCGTTTAATAAAGAAGATTTTTCAAATACTTTTCTTAATAGTATGATGAAACATGGGAAAACAAATGTTAGTAATTTAAGAAATAGAATATCGGAACTGCTTTCTGAAGGAAATACAGAACTTTATGGTGAAAAAGAGGATATTGACAAGTGTTTTGANAANCAGATAAANTGCAAAATGCACCTTCCAATTNAAATAGGTGACTATACTGATTTTTACTCAAGTGAACAACATGCATATAATGTTGGGTGNATGTTTAGAGANCCNAATAATGCTCTTTTACCAAATTGGAAACACATTCCAGTAGGTTATCATGGTAGATCNTCTTCAATTATTCCATCTGGNCAATCAATTCATCGACCAAAAGGTCAACAAAAAGCAGATNACCAAGAAAATCCAGTTTTTGGACCATGTAAACTTCTTGATTTTGAATTAGAAATGGGTTTTTTCACATTTGANGGTAAACCNTTAGGTGAACANATCTCAACTGATNAGGCTGATGAATATATTTTTGGGATGTGTTTATTTAATGATTGGTCAGCTCGTGATATACAAAAATGGGAGTATGTTCCTCTTGGGCCTTTTTTAGCAAAAAATTTTGCTAGCTCTATGTCTCCTTGGATAGTTACATTAGATGCTTTAGAACCTTTCAGAATACCAGGCCCAAAGCAAGAGCCAGAAGTNCTTCCNTATCTAAAATACAAAGGAAATAAACACCTAGATATAAATCTANATGTTATAATAAAACAACCAAATGGAGATGAAAAAATAGTTACAAAAAGTAACTATCGTCATATGTATTGGAACATGAATCAACAATTAGCACATCATTCTGTTAATGGATGTGANATTAGATGTGGAGATTTACTTGCTTCAGGAACAATTTCTGGACCAGAAGAGGGTTCTTATGGTTCAATGCTTGAAATATCATGGAAAGGAACAAAACCTGTTAAAATGCCTGATGGTTCAGAAAGNAGATTTATAAATGATGGTGATACTGTTATTATGAAAGGTTATTCAAAAAATTCCGATATTAAAATCGGATTTGGAGAAGTTAGCACCTTGGTTCTNCCAACAAAATAATTATTAATGAACGAAGATTTAGAAAACAAAATGATTCTAAACGCCTACAGAGGCGTTCTTCGTTCTATAAAAACAGAAAGAACAAAAGAAGATACCAAAATCATTCGGAAATCTTTTAATGTTGCAGTCAAGGCTCACCAAAACATGAGAAGAAAATCTGGTGAACCCTATATTTTTCATCCATTAGCAGTTGCAAGAATATGTGCAGAAGAAATTGGCCTTGGTCCTACTTCGATAGTTTGTGCCTTTTTACACGATACTGTTGAAGANACGACATTAACTCTTGATGATATAGAAANATTATTCGGTAAAACCATAAGAAACATCATAGATGGTCTAACTAAGATTTCTGAAAACTTAGATCTTTCCAAATCTTCTCAAGCAGAGAGCTTTAAAAAAATGTTTTTAACTATTCCGGATGATGTTCGTGTTATTTTAATAAAGTTAGCAGATAGATTACACAATATGCGAACTTTAGGATCAATGAGGGAAGATAAAAANCTNAAAATTGCATCTGAAACTTCCTACCTATATGCCCCTTTAGCCCATAGACTAGGTTTATACTCCATTAAAACTGAATTAGAAGATCTTTCATTTAAATTTACTTTCCCTAATGAATATGTATCAATAACCAATAAATTACAAAAAACTAAAGCTGTTAGAGACCGATTTATNCAAAANTTTTCTAATCCAATCAAAAAAGAATTAGATCGACAAGGATTTAAATACCAACTTAAAGCAAGAACAAAAACAATACCTTCTATTCACAGGAAAATACAAGATAAGGGAGTTGATTTTGAAGAAATTTTTGACGTATTTGCAGTTAGAATAATTCTAGATTCTAATGAAGAAAAATCGGACTGCTGGAAAGTATATAGTATTGTAACCGACTATTACATCCCTAATCCAGAAAGACTAAGAGACTGGATATCATACCCCAAAAAAAACGGATATGAATCTCTACATACAACAGTAATGAGTCCAACTGGAAAATGGGTAGAAGTTCAAATCAGGTCCAAAAGAATGGATGATATTGCAGAAAAAGGATTAGCCGCTCATTGGAAATATAAAGAAGGTAATTCAAAAACCACTGGATTCGATAAGTGGATTAGCGAGATCAGAGAAATAATGGAAAACAAAACCAATACTTCTGAATTCTTAAGTGACTTTAAAACTAATTTATATAATGAAGAGATTTATGTTTTCACTCCAAAAGGAGATTTATTTACCCTTCCTCAAAAAGCAACTGCATTAGATTTTGCTTTTTCAGTACACTCTGATGTTGGGATTAAATGTATTGGTGCAAAGGTAAATAGCAAATTGGTTCCCCTTAGTCATACGTTAAAAAGCGGAGATCAAATAGAGATTTTAACTTCTAATAGACAAACTCCAAAAGAAGCATGGCTAGATTTTGTTATTACTTCAAAAGCAAAATCTAAAATCAAACAATCCTTAAAAGAAGACCAAAAGAACATTGCTTCTATTGGTAAAGAAAACTTAATAAGAAAACTTAATAATTTAAAAATTGAATACTCTGAAAACAATTTAAATGTTCTTTTGAAATTTTTCAACTTTAAAGAACATACTGAATTTTATTTTCAAATTGCAAAAGGGAATATTGACCTAAGTAAAATAAAAGAAATTAATCAAAAAGCTGGTCAATTATATATAAGCTCTTCCATATCAACAAACATCAAAAAAACATTTGAAACTTTTGTGCAAAAAGTCAAAGGAAGTGAGAATGATATATTTATTGGAGATGGAGCAGACCCAGAATTAGACTACAAACTTGCGCAATGCTGTAACCCTCTTCCTGGTGATGCAGTTTTTGGATTTATTACAATTAATGATGGAATAAAAATTCATCGAAACAATTGTCCCAATGCAAAACAACTTCGAGCTAACTACGCTTACAGAATACTTTCAGCAAAATGGAAAGGTAAAATTGGAGATGCATTTATAACTGGATTAAAATTTACTGGAATTGATAATGTTGGCTTATTAAATGAATTAACAACAATTATATCTGACTTAGAAAAAGTAAATATGAAATCTCTTAATTTTGATTCAAAAGACGGGGTATTTCAAGGGAGTATTATGCTTTATGTTTATGACAAGGAGCACTTAGATCACTTAATTTTGAAATTAAGAAATATTGATGGAATTGAAAAAGTAGTAAGAATGGAATAGTTTGGTCTAAAATCCTATTTTTGTCAAAATATTAGATTTTATTTGTGGAAAATGTATCTGACATACAAGAAAGAGTAAGAATAGTGTTTTCTGAATACCTAAATGAAAAAGGGCATCGTAAAACACCTGAAAGATTTGCCATTTTATCAGAAATTTATGGTATAAAAGGGCATTTTGACATAGAAGAACTCTATATCAATATGAAAGAAAAAAATTATAGAGTAAGTAGAGCTACTTTATATAATACAATAGAACTTTTATTGGANTGCGATTTGATTAAGAAGCATCAATTTGGTCAAAACAGCTCACATTTTGAAAAATCATTTGAATTTAAACAACATGATCACTTAATTTTGAGTAATGGTGAGGTTATTGAATTTTGTGATCCTAGAATTCAAAATATTCGAAGAACTATTGAAGAAATTTATAATGTAGAAATTAATGACCATAAATTATATTTTTACGGAAAAAAGAAAAAATAAATGTTTGAATTCAACATAAAAAAGCAAAGTCCTTATATATGGGTTGATTTAATAGGTAAACTAATTAGTGATGAAGATGCGACTAATATGATGGATACAATTTCTTCAGAATTATCGTCTAAAAATCCATTTATAATAATGAATCTTAAAGATCTGAATTACATTAACAGTTCGGGTTTTAATAATTTCTTAAAAGTATTGACATTATCTAGAAATATTGATGGAGACACAATATTGTGCAATACAAATAACAATATCAATCAATTACTTATCACAACAAAATTAAATACTATTTTCAAAATCGAAAATGAAATAAATAGTATTGAAGATTATATAAATAAAAAATAAAATGGGAGTAGATGTATTATTAGGCCTTCAATGGGGAGATGAAGGAAAAGGGAAAATTGTGGATGTTCTTACTCCAAAATACGATATTATAGCTAGATTTCAAGGTGGGCCTAACGCTGGACACACTTTAGAATTTGAGGGTATAAAACATGTGCTTCATACTATTCCATCTGGTATATTTAGGAATAATGTTGTTAATATCATAGGCAATGGTGTTGTAATTGATCCAACTATTTTAAAAACTGAAATTCAAAAACTTGAAACTTTGAAAGTTGATGTTATTTCAAAACTTTTAATTTCTAAAAAAGCTCATTTAATTCTACCAACTCATAAACTATTAGATCAAGCATCTGAATTAGCAAAAGGAAAAAGGAAAATTGGATCAACTCTTAAAGGCATTGGACCAACATATATGGACAAAACTGGTCGTAATGGACTTAGAATAGGAGATATTAACAGCTCAAATTTTAAGGAAAAATATGAAAGACTTAGAGATAAACATTTCCAACTACTTAAAGACACCGAATTCATAAATAACTTCAATGAAATGGAAAATGAATTTTTAGATAGCATTAACTATCTAAAGAATTTCAGACATATTGATAGTGAACATTATTTAAATGATGCAGGAAAAGAAAATAAAAAAATCCTTGCGGAAGGAGCACAAGGTACGTTACTAGATATAGATTTCGGAACATACCCTTTTGTTACATCAAGCAATACTATAACTGCAGGAACATGTACTGGTTTAGGCGTTGCTCCTAATAAAATAAATAAAGTAATTGGGATTTTCAAAGCTTATTGCACTAGAGTTGGAAGCGGCCCTTTCCCATCAGAGCTAAATGACAAAGTTGGTGAAAATATTAGACAACTAGGTCATGAATTTGGCGCAACAACTGGAAGAGAAAGAAGGTGTGGATGGATTGATCTACCAGCTTTAAAATATGCTATTATGATTAATGGCGTAACTGAACTTTCAATGATGAAAGCTGATGTTCTTGATACTTTTGAAGATATTTTTGTTTGCACACATTATATTGAAAATGGAGAAAAAATAAATTATTTCCCATTTGAAATCTCCAATGAAACAAAACCTGTTTTTGAAAAAATGAAAGGATGGAATCAAGACATTACAAAGCTCCAATCAGAAGATGAATTTCCAGAAGAATTATCTAATTATATAAAGTTTTTAGAAAAAGAATTAGAAGTTCCTATATCCATAGTGTCAGTAGGCCCTAATAGATCTGAAACTATAGTAAGATAATTAGGTATAAGAACCTAAAAGCGCTTAAATGCATATGAAGACTATAAACTTAAGTTTAGTAGTATTTTTAATGATTATAATTAACATCAATTATGGTCAGACTACTAAAATAAACTTTAAGTCAAAAAAAAGTAAGGGAATTACTGTAAATCAAAAAAGTCTATTAATTCTGTGGGATAAAGTTATTTTCACAAACAATAAATCTATTATGTACTGTGATAGTGCTACTTACAATAGATCTAACAACTCATTTATAGCTTATCGAAATATTAGAATAAATGAAAATGATAGTTTAGAACTTTTTGGAGATAGCCTTCATTATTTTGGTGACAGACAAGAAGCATTTATATATGGTAATGTAGAACTTAATACTAATGACATTAACTTAACTGCTCCATCATTGATTTTTAATCAAAAAGAAAAAATTGCTGAGTATAGTGAAGGAGCTATTATAAATGACAAAAAAGAAGGATATACTATTAAAAGTAAAAAGGGTACTTTAAAAACAAAAATAAGCACTATATATTTCAAAGAAAATGTAATATTAAATCACCCAGAATATAATATTACATCTGATACTTTGATCTACAATACTAATTTTCAAAACACTACTATTATTGGTAAAACAAAAATAAGTTCAAAAAACAGTGTTATAAACTGTCAAAAAGGTTGGTTCAATAACAGAACAAAAAAATCCTCATTAAAAGGAAATATATTCATTGAAAGTAATAATCATACTTTTTTTGCTGATAGCATATTTTATAATGAAATATCTGGCCTTTCTTATGCTAAAGGAAATGTGAAAATTATTGATGATAGCAGCAATATCATGATAGAAGGAAATTATGGATATCATTCCGAAAATATTGACTCATCTCATATATGGAGTAATTCTATATTAACACAAAGTGACAGTACCGATACATTAAAAATATATGCAGATCAATTTATTAGAAAAAAAGACACTTTAAAAGAAGAAATTTTTTGTTTTAACAATGTGATTATAGACGGCACTCAAATTCAAGGAGATTGTGATTCTATATATTTTAATGAAACCGATTCCATTATGAAATGCATAATTCAACCGATAATATGGTTAGATAGCACTCAAGTAACAGGTGATAAAGTTGAATTTAAAATACACAAAGGAATTGTCTATAAAATGGATATTGAAAACAATGCAATAATAATCACAAAAAAAGACAGCGTTCACTATGATCAAATTAAAGGAAATACTATTTATGGTTTTTTTAAAGAAAATAAAATTAATTTAATGGATATTAATGGCAATGGAGAGGTTATATATTATTCTGAAAATGAAAGTGATTCTACTATTACAGAATTGAATAAAATTAAATGTGAAAAAATGAAAATTTTCCTAAATAAAAATAAAATAAGTTCCATTAATTTTTTTTCTAACCCATCAGGTAATACACAGCCAATAAAAGAAAATGATAAAGGATTATTTTTTGATGATTTTCATATCTTTCTAAGAAGATCTTATTTAGAAAAATATAACGAAGCAAAGGGAGATTTACTAAATGGTAAATAAACTTCTTCGTTATTGGTGCTTAAAAATGTATTACACCAAATAGTGTTTTGATTAATTTCATTTTGTTTTATCAAATTATCTAAGTCTTTAAAGTCAAATATTTTTAGTTGATTATTAGAAATAAATCCCATTTTATTTCTATTTAATAAATCCAGATCAAAGTCTTGATCTAAATCTTTCATGAACCTCACCTGAGCATCTACAGCCCTACCGCACATGCCTCCATTTCTAACAGTAGCAGTTAAGGCAATAATATAGTTGTCAATAACTTTAAATTCACCTTGAATTTGTTCTCCATGAGACTTCCAATCTGTAAAAAAATTATTAAACTTTTCGTTTAGCTTATTAAATAGTGATTTATCTATTAATTGACTAGAAATATAAATCCAAACCTTATTTTCTGGAAAAAGATTTTCAAAAATCATAAGTCAGCAGCATTAGTAATTAATTCAGCAATATCTAAAACTTTAATATCGTGCTCTTTCTCAAAATGTTTTACTCCATCTGTCATCATGGTATTACAAAAAGGACATCCTGTAGCAATATAGTCAGGTTTTAATTCTAAAGCATCCTCTGTTCTTTCTACATTTATTTCCTTATTTCCCTTTTCTGCTTCCTTAAACATTTGTGCTCCACCAGCACCACAACAAAGACCTTTACTTTTTGCTCTCTTCATCTCGGCTAATTCTGCATCTAAGTTTTCTAATACAGATCTAGGTGCTTCATAAACATCGTTGGCCCTTCCTAAATAACATGGGTCGTGAAAAGTAATTTTTTTTCCTTTAAAAGATCCACCACCTTTCATAGATAACTTACCCTCTTTTATCAATTGATTAATTAATTGAGTATGATGAACAACCTCAAAATCTGATCCAAGCTCAGGGTATTCATTTTTCAATGTGTTGAAGCAATGGGGACAACCAGTTACAATTTTTTGAATTTCATAGCCTTTTAATAATTCAATATTTTGTATTGCTTGCATCATAAATGCAAATTCATTCCCAGCCCTCTTTGCAGGATCTCCAGTACAAGATTCTTCAGCACCTAAAACTGCAAATTTTACTTTGCAATGATTTAATATTTTGACAATAGCTTTAGTAATCTTTTTGGCTCTATCATCAAAACTACCAGAACATCCTACCCAAAAAAGAATATCTGGTCGATCATTATTAGCAATCATTTCTGCTACAGTAGGAACAACTAATTTTTCCATTATTCTTCAGCCCATTTTAATCGATCTGCTTGAGCAAATTGCCAAGGAGCACCATTATTTTCAATATTTGTAAGCATCCCAGCTAACTCAGATGGGACTTTGGATTCCTCCATAACTAAATACCTTCTCAAATCAATAATAATTGAAAGAGGATCAATATTAACTGGACATTCTTGAACACATGCATTACAAGAAGTACATGCCCAAATCTCTTCTTGTGAAATATAATCCCCTAATAAGGACTTACCATCATTATAATCTTTTCCATGCTTTCTGATATTCTCCCCAACTTCTACCATTCTATCTCTAGTATCCATCATTATTTTTCTAGGACTTAATTTTTTCCCCGTTTGATTAGCAGGACATGCGGAAGAACAACGACCACATTCAGTACATGTGTAGGCCTCCATCAGATTTTTCCATGTCAAGTCATTAACATCTTTAGCACCAAATCGTTCTGGTTCACTAACTTCCCCTTCAGGCGGAGCAGCATATGGATCAAAATTAGGATCAAACATATTCTCTACTTCCTTTTTAACATTACTTAGGTTAGTCATCTTTCCTTTAAAATTAAGATTACTATAATAAGTGTTTGGGAAAGCCAATAGGATATGAAAATGTTTGGAATAAGGTAAATAATTTAAAAAACCAAAAACCATAATTAAATGCCCCCACCAACCTATTCTTTCTAAAATAGTTAAAGTAGTCTGATCAAGGCTTCCAAAAACTAAAGGACCTAAATAACTAGAAACAGCAAAGCCAAATGAATTAGAATCAACATGAGCGTGAGACCAACCATTATTTAACATTACCTCATCCGTTCCATTCATTGTAAAAATGCAAAAAATTAGTAGAATTTCTACATATAAAATAATATTACCATCCAATTTTGGCCAACCTGTCATTTCATCCATATGAAACCTAGGAAGTTTTAGCAAATTTCTTCTAGCTAAAAAAATTAATGTTGCAACAAAAGCCAATACAGATAAAATCTCAATTGTACTAATTACAAGAACATAAAAGCTACCTAATGTGCTTGCAAAAGCACGATGATTTCCTGTTAATCCATCAAAAATAATTTCAAATAGCTCTGTTGAGGTAATGACAAAAGCTGCATAAATAATGAAATGCAAAACGGCAGGAAGTAAGTTTTGAAACATTTTTTTTTGACCAAAAGCAACTAATAACATGGTTTTTATTCTTTCGGATTTTCTATCAGATCTATCAATAGATTTACCCATCAATATGTTACTCCTTACCTTATAAACATTCCATCCAAAAAAAGAAAATGTGAAAATTAATAATATGGAAAAAATAATAATTTGAATCATATTTTAAAACACCTCATTTACTTAATAACAAATATATAAAAAGTTATGCATGCATACTATTAAAAAAATATAAATTTTAGTTTTTATTAGTTCTTTTATTTTAAATATAATAATTATTTACTTAACGAATCTTTAGCAAACTTTTTCAACATCTTCTCATCTCTAGCATCCAAAATACTTTTATCTCTNCCACCAAATATGCTAAATTGCAAATATCGATTAGGATGTGTCTTAATATTTTCAATTAACCTTGTTGCTTCAGATAACATTTCATTAATTTGAAAATACATTGTAGAATCCTGAATTAAGTGAGTAAGTGTTCCATCTCCATGCTGTAAATCGTATAAAATCAAATTTGCTTCTTCAAGAGATTTTTTAGCTTTATCAACTGTACCAACAAAATCTACTTTAGCCAAAGTATCTGTAATTTGAGCAGTATTACTTATAAGATTTGAAATCTGATCATTACTTTCTTTAAGATTATCTGTAATAGATTCAACATTATATAAAATTTCCCCAATTCTATATTTTTGCGACTTAATCAAAGTATCTAGATTTAGAGAAACTCTTTCAAAATTGTTAATGGCATTTTTAATACCTTCAAAAGATTGATCTAAATTGTCTGTATTTCTACTAAAAATAGCCTCTATAGTTTTAATTGCAGAATCAGCAGTACTAATCAATTCATCTGTTTTCTTTTCTAATGGAAGTAATCTTTCATTAATCTGATCTTCAAGAGCTAAAGAAACTGTTGATGGAATTGTGTCGTTTGAATTATAAAACGAAGTGGTGTCCTTCCATTTTATATCTAAATATGGACCTGAAAGCAAATCAGAATTTAATACCATTTGAGAGCCTTTTGTAATACTTTTAATATTTGGATCATTCAATTCAAACTCTACCAATACTCTATTAATATTTGGCGGCTGGAATGAAACTTTAGTCACAATACCAACCTGTAACCCATTCAAATTAACTGGCCTACCTGTATTTAATCCTCCAGAATTATTATAATGAGTATAATAAACAGTCCTTATTTTCCATATTTCTTGCCCTTTTAGAAAGTAAAAACCTACTACAAGGCCAGCTATTCCAACAATGGAAACTAATCCAATAATTAGTTCTTTTTTTGATTTCATTTTATCAATCTAATTTTACAACTTTTGCCAATTATTTCTTTTACCATCTTCAAAAGCAATAATAAAAGCTGTATTGTAACCAGCATTTTGAGCTTCTTTTAATTTTTCACCAGCAGAAACTTTATTCTTACAATTTCCATAGGTATATTTATAAAACTCCCCGCTAAGATACACTTCTACGTCTTTTAAACCATTAAAGTTTTCAGGAAGTGTAGGTATATTTGAAGACGAAGTAGCTAATTGGACTTTAAATACCTTACCCATTTGCAATTTTTCACTGANAGAATTATCTGTTTTTTCAGATTTTTTCTGTTTTGAAACAATCGATTTATCTACNTCATCNTACTTNTCTTTGTAGTTTTTAAAACCTTCAAAAATATGTTTAGCTAATTTCAACTGCCCACTTTCAGAAATTAACAACTTTTCATCTTTTGAGTTCGAAAGAAATCCAAGTTCTAATAGGACTGCCGGCATTGTTGCTCTATACAAAACCATAAAACCAGCCTGTTTCACTCCCCTATCTCTAAGACCTAATTTTGTATAACTATCTTTTTGAATAGAATTGGCTAAAATTAAACTCTGATCTAAAAAAGCATTTTGACGCATGGATAAAGCAATATAGGCATCTGGATCATTTGGATTAAATTCTGAATAAGTTTGTTTATTGTTTTCTTCCATTAAAATAGCGGAGTTTTCAAATTTTGCTACTTCTAAGGCTGCTTTGGTCTTATGCAAACCCAAAACCCATGTTTCAAATCCATTTGCAGATGAATTATCTACAGCATTGGCATGAATAGATATAAATAAGTCGGCTCCCATCTCATTGGCAATCTTTGCTCGTTTAGCAAGACCTATAAACCTATCATCATCTCTGGTGTAAACCAATTCAACATCCGGATAGGACTTTTTTATTAAATCGCCCAATAAGAGACTAACTTTTAAAACTACTGTCTTTTCGTAATTATTATTTGGACTAATCGCTCCTGGATCTTTACCCCCATGACCTGGATCTATAACTACTTTATTAACTCCTAGCCCAGTTTGGGTAAAAGCATTATTAAAAGTAATAATACAAAGAATTAATAATAAATACTTTCTTGTCAGAAGTAGGATTATATTTGCACAATTGAATTTCAACTTATTCGTTATTTTAATATTATAAATTAGCTTTTGACTCCCCTTTTAAACATAAAGTTTGTTTTGACCAAATTTAACAACATGGTTAGTTCAATTAAAGGATTTACAATTCTAATTATACCCTTTACACTGTTAATAACCCCTTTTGAAATAGTTAGTCAAAAACCAAATGAACAAAAATCAAGCCAGTTAGAAAATAATATAAATTATAGTGCTGATGACTCCATGATTCTAGACATGGATAATCAAAAAACATACCTTTACAACAATGCACATATTGATTATGGAGATATTATTCTTGATGCTTGTTACATTGAATTCAATTTTGAAGATAAAACAGTTAAAGCAAAATACTGTTTAGATAGCAATGACCAAAAAATCGGAATACCTATTCTTACTGATGGCTCAACTTCTACTAGCTCAGATTCTTTAAAATTCAATTTTGAAACAAAGAAAGGAATTACTTATCATGTGAAAATGCAAGAAGGCGAAAGCTATATTCACAGTGAAAAAGTTAAAAGACAAGAAAATGGAGATATTCATGTAAATAATGCATTATATACTACTTGTGATTTAGAGCACCCTCATTTCTATTTCAAATTAAGAAAAGCTATAATTAAACCTGATGATAAAATAATATCAGGCCCACTAAACCTTTTTGTTGCGGATATCCCTACACCACTTGGTCTACCATTTGGATTTTTCCCCAATAAAAAAAATAATAGTTCCAATGGAATTGTAATCCCTACTTATGGAGAATCTCAAGCTCTAGGATTCTTTTTACTTGGAGGAGGGTATTATCACCAATTTAAAAGGGGAAGATTAAACACNTTATTTACAGGTGATATTTACAGTAANGGAACATGGGGACTTTCTAANGCAACTNCTTATAAAGTAAGATANAAATATAATGGTCAATTTCANATTAATTATAGAAATGTTGTGCAAGGAGAAAGACAATTTTCCGATTTCTCACAGTCTCGTGAGTTTTTTGTTAGATGGAGACACAATAATGACCCTAAATTCAATCCTGGGAGCTCATTTAAAGCTTTAATTAATGCTGGAACTTCTACCAACTTCAGAAATGATTACAACAATATTTCTGCTTCAAATTATTTAACTAACACATTTAATTCAAATATCTCATGGAGTAAACAATTTAAAAAAGCAATAAGCTCAAATATTAATATTAATGCAAGACATAGTCAAAATAGTAATACTGAGATAATGACATTTAGCATTCCTGAAATTTCATACAATGTTAATAGATTTTACCCATTTAAAATGCTAAGAAAAACTAGCATAAATAAAAACTTCATACATGAAATAATTAACCAAACTAACCTTAACTATCAATTAAATACTAAAAATGAGATTAGTTTAAACAGTGAATCACTTCTCAACAATAGCTTTAATGATTTATTAGATAAATCAAGAAATGGGATGAAACATAATGTTTCCGCATCCACTTCTATAAAGCTATTTGGTAAAAATTTAACTATCAACCCTGCCTACCAACTTTCCTCTTATTGGTANTTAGATCAAGTCAATAAATNTTGGGATAATTTAAATAACGAAGTAATAAATGANACTGTTAATCAATTTTCACAATTATATTCTCAAAATTTAAGTGCTTCTGCAACAACTAAAATTTATGCTTTCTACCAATTTGCTAAATTTCTTCAGGGGAAAAACCAATACAAAATTAGACACACCATTACTCCTAATTTGAATTTTTCTTATAGACCAAATTCTAATCCTTTACCTACCTATCAAAGTGATAGTTCAGGAAAAACTTTATCTTACTCTCCATATTCAGGAAATATTTATGGAGCTAATAGTTCAAGTGAATCGGGAAGATTAGGCTTCAGCTTAATTAACTCTATGGAATTAAAAAGAAAAAACCATAAAGACACTACTGATAAAAATCCTTTTATAAAATCGAAAATATTAGAAAATTTTACAATTAGCTCAGGATATGATCTTATTAAAGATTCTTTCAATTTAGATAATATTCAAATTGTTGCTAGAACAACTCTTTGGAAAAAAATAAACTTAAGATTAAATAGTAGAATTGATCCATATCAGTATGTTAATGGCAATAGAATTAACCAATATCAATTTAATTATAATAAGAAAATAGGCACAATTACATCAGCTAATTTAGCTGTTGGAGCAAACTTGAAGTCCAATAAGAAAAAAGATGAACCTTATAAAAGTGATAAAGGAACAAAAGAGGAACTAGAACTTATTAATAACAACAGTGATCTTTATATAGATTTTAATATACCATGGACTCTAAACATAAATTACAAAATTGATTATAGAAGAACAATAAATCCTGAATTAGATACTGCATATATTACACAAAGTATTGGATTGAGAGGTGATTTTAGTATTACTAAAAATTGGAAAGTTTCCTATACNACTAATTATGATTTTATAAATAAAGAATTCAGTTTTAGTTCTATTAATATTGCAAGAGATTTACATTGTTGGCAAATGGGGTTCAATATAATTCCATTTGGTTTTATGAAAAGCTACAATGTTAACATAAGAGTTAAGTCATCACTTTTACAAGATTTAAGACTTCAAAGAAGAAGAACTTGGTTTGACAATAATATACCATAAATGAAAAAAACAGTAAACATACCCAATGCCCCAGCTCCAGTAGGACCATACAGTCAAGCAATTATTCATAANGATTTAATGATAGCAAGTGGTCAAATTGCTATAAACCCTGTAAATGGAGAATTAAACACCTCATCTGTAGCTGTAGAGCTAAATCAAATTTTAAAAAATATAGATGCATTACTTGAATCCGCAGAACTAAAAAGAGAAAACATTCTAAAATGTTCTATTTTTTTAAAAAATATGAATGATTTTAACGAAGTAAATGAAATTTATGCCGACTACTTCAATGAACCGTTTCCAGCAAGAGAAACTGTAGAAGTGGCAAGATTACCNAANGATGTAAATATTGAAATTAGCTTTATAGCAGCTAAGTAATTAAGATTTACTCAAATTCAAAAACTCATTCCANAGTGGATCAANAGGAGGATTACAAACAATCTCTATNTCCTGTTTTTTCACAGGATGAACAAATGAGATTGAACGTGCTAACAAATGAATGCTTCCATCTTTATTTGTTCTTTTAGCACCATATTTAANATCTCCTTTTATTCTACAATCAATATTACTAAGCTGCACCCTGATTTGGTGATGCCTTCCTGTTAATGGATTTATTTTCAAATAATAGTAATTTCTACTTCTTCCCATTAACTGATATTTAAGTTCAGCNTTTTTGCTTTCCTTAACTTCAGAATCATAAGCTCTAGATCTATTTTTTTCTTGATTTTTCTTTAACCAATTTACAATCTCTCCATTTTCTAACGGAGGCTTTTCTTCCACCACAGCCCAATAAACTTTCTGTATTTTCTTCTCTCTAAAAAGTTCATTCATTCTAGTAAGAGCTTTGGATGTTCTAGCAAAAACAACCACACCTGAAACAGGTCTGTCAATTCTATGAATAATCCCCAAGAAAACATCTCCAGGTTTATTATATTTTCTTTTAATATATTCCTTTACTTTATCCGCTAAAGTAATGTCACCAGATTGATCTGACTGAATAATATCTCCAGATTGCTTTTTAACAGCAATAAGATGATTATCCTCATATAAAACAGTAATATTCACTTATTTAATATTGTTCTTCTTTATTAGGAAAATTACAAGACTTTACATCATCAATATAGTTACTACAAGCATTTAATATTTCCCTATGTAAATTATGGTACCTTCTTAAAAANCTTGGAGAAAATTCCTGAGTAATACCTAGCATATCATGCATAACAAGTACTTGCCCATCTACTGCTCCACCAGCTCCAATTCCAATAACAGGAATTTCTAATTTATTNGCAACATCTTCCGCTANCTTAGCCGGAATTTTTTCTAGAATAANAGCAAAACATCCTGCCTCTTGTAATAGCAATGCATCTTCAATCAATCTTTTTG
Source organism: Crocinitomicaceae bacterium (assembly GCA_002721285.1). The sequence goes on along the minus strand of PBJU01000028.1, from coordinate 42,791 downwards.
CCTCCNCTTCTTCTCTAGCCCTAACAGTATAAGTTCCAAACTTATAAATAGATTGTGGAGTTAATCCCAAGTGTCCCATTACAGGTATTCCAGCAGATAAAATACGTTGAATAGACTCTATGACTTCTCTCCCACCTTCAAGTTTTACTGAATGGGCCTCTGCTTCTTTCATGATTCTAATCGCAGATCTTAGTGCTTCTAAAGAGTCACCTTGGTAATTCCCAAATGGTAAATCAACAACTACCAATGACCTTTTAATTGCTCTTATAACAGAAGATGCGTGGTAAATCATCTGATCTAAAGTAATTGGTAAAGTNGTTTCATGACCAGCCATTACATTAGAGGCTGAATCACCAACTAAAATAACATCCATTCCAGCTTGATCAACGATTTGAGCCATAGAATAATCATAGGCAGTTAACATGGATATTTTCTCCCCATTTTGCTTCATTTCTTGAAGAACATGGGTTGTAATTCTTTTTATATCTTTATGNAGAGACATTTTATTTTTTTTTACAAAGTTGATTTAATTTTTTTTAAAAAACATCTAATCATTAAAATAATATAAATAATTGCAAATCATTTCACAGATATTTAAACAGTTAGTTATATTATTTGTATGTTTTTTTCCATTTTCAAATGCTTACAGTTNTCATATTAGCGGAAAAATAACAGACNTTAAGGGACATGCGCTTCCATTTGCATCTATATATATAAAAAACTCTACTTATGGAGTAAGCTCTAATTCATTTGGAGAATACTTCATGGAAATCGAAGACGGAGAATATACTTTTATATACAGCTCAATTGGTTATATAAGTAAAGAAATATCAGTTATCATTAATGCTGAATCTAAAGTTATTAATGTATCATTAAAAGAAGACAATAAACAACTAATTGAACTTGAAATTGTATCCAACACTAAAAATAAGGCTCTTGAAATTTTAAAAAAAGCAAAGGAAACGAANAAACAATATTATCAGAAAAGTTATAAATGCATTCAATACTCAAAAAACTCCATAGAAAAAAGACAATATAAATTAAAACGGAAAGACACTATAAAAATATGGGATTTAGACACNTCCAAAACCATTAATTTAAAAAATGATGTATTAAAATTCATTGAAACATATGGGGAATTTTACAACATAACAAACAATAAAAAATATTGGGATTTTGAAGCCTATCATGATTTTGCAGATACTAGACCAAAAGACGACTATGTTATCATACAATCTTTTGAAGAGTTTGGTGAATACAATATTACTCCTGAATATAANATAAGAGATGAATACGAATCATTAATGAACTATATAGAATTAGAATTGGATTTATATAAAAATAATATTGAGCTTGAAATAACAAATAATCCAATAATATCACCACTTTCACCTTCNTCAAGAACTTATTATAAGTATGACTATCAAGGTTTTATAATTGAAAATAATTCTAATAAAATCCACAAAATAAGAATAACTCCAAGATTCAAAAATGACCCCCTACTTAATGGAATATTATTTATTGAAGATAGTTCATACATTATTAAGTCATTTGAATTCGAAATTACTGGTCCAAAACAATCTGATTTTAAAATTGAAAAATTTCATGTTATTCAGAACTATAAATGGATAGAGAATCAAAATGTAATNAATAGAAAAATTATTGATTTCACAATAAAAGATCAAGAATATAAAATATTAGGAAANGCTATTACAATAAATAAAGATTTTGAATTCGATAAGCCTATTCCTGAAAAATTTAAAAAAAATCAGATTAAATATTTTAATGACTCTACTGAAAAAATATCTAACAAACAATGGGAATCCTATAGAGCGATTGATTTAAAAGAAAATGAAATAAAATACATTAAATACACGGANAGTTTAAGGAATTATTACACAAGTGAAGAATATTTATTAGAAAAAGACAGCTCTTACAACAAGGTGACATTGAGCGGAGTATTNTGGGAGGGAATTGGAAGAAAAAATCGTTTTAAAGGTCGTTCATTTTACATATGGCCTGTAGTTTCACAATTTAACTTTTTTGGAATAGGGGGATACAGACACACTTTAGGATTTCATTATAACCAAAATATTAAAGGAAAATATAAGATAAGTACTAAAAATATGATTGACTATGGAATAGTAAATGAAGATGTAAAAGGGAGTACCAATGTCTCTATTATTTCGGATAATAAAAAATATAGACAAGTAACTATTGGTATTGGAGACCAATATAAAGTAATCAACAGATACCCTTCATTTACTACTGCTATTTCCAGAACTAACTATGTAAGATCTAAGCACATAGAAACTGGTTACAGAACAGAACTTTTAAATGGGNTATATGGTGAAATAAAATTCCTTTATTGTTTTCAAAACCCAATTAACAACCTAAACCTAGAAGAGGATTTAATTAATCAAACTTATCAAGAAGATACTACATTAAATCTTGAAATACCTGTTTTTGAACCCTATAAAAAGACAGAAACTAGAATTCAATTAACATGGCTTCCTTTTCAAAAGTATTATTATAAAAAAAATAGAAAAATTGTTTTAGGTACAGATTTTCCAACATTTAATTTTATATACAGAAAAGGAATACCAAAATTATTTAACAGTGAAGTCAATTTTGACTATTTAGAAATTGGAGCAAATCATAAATTCAAAATTCCTCATTTAGGTGAATCTAAATGGAATTTTCAATTAGGATCATTTATCAATGATAAAAATTTAAGATTAATTGAATGGAAATTCTTTAGAGGATCTGATCCTTTTATATTTAGTAATCCACTAACTTCTTTCCAATTATTGGGACCAACAATAAATACAAATGGATCTTTTCTTAGAGGAAACTATGTTCATAATTTTAATGGGAATATNTTAAATAAAATTCCTCTTTTAAATAAGATGAAATTACAATTATCAACTGGAGCAGCTTCAATAGTAGTTCCTAATGAAAACCTTAATCATATTGAAATTTTTGCAGGTATATCTAGGCCATTTAGAATATTTGGTGGTTTAGTAAAATTTGGAATATACCTTTCAGGATCTATTAANTCTAGTGAAGGAACAAAAATAGAACCTAAAATTGGAGCTAACGGATATAGCTCATTTACCAATAGCTGGGATTATTAATCTTTTTTAGGGATAAGTTTTAACACTTCTAAAAGTAATCCCCAGAATTTATCTACTGAACCAATATGCACTTTTTCATCAGGAGAATGTGGGTTTTTGATAGTTGGCCCAAAAGAGATCATATCTAAACCAGGATATCTTTCATTTAAAATACCACATTCTAATCCAGCATGACAAGCCTGAACTTTTGGCTCTTCACTAAACATATTTTTATATAAAGGAACCATTAATTCTAAAATTTCAGATTTAGGATTAGGAGCCCAACCAGGGTATGAGCCAGTATGCTCAACATCTGCTCCAATATTTAGTAATGTTGCTCCAATTGTTTTAGCTACATCATATTTTGAACTATCAACAGAACTCCTTTGTAAACTTTGAGTAGTAAAATCACCATTTTTTAAAATAACTCTAGCTAGGGAAGATGAAGTTTCCACTAATCCAGGTATTGTTTGACTCATTTTATAAACTCCNTTAAATAAAGAATAAATAGTATTCACTAATTCTTTTGAATCCTTAAAAGATAATGCCTCTTTAGGTAATTCTATTGAATTAACTTCAACAATCAAATCAGGTTCAGTAACGGCATATTCATTTTTAATTTCTGAAACTAACTCATCTAGTTCTGACAAAAAGTTTTCACTATTAACAACNACTTTAGCNAATGACTCTCTAGGAATAGCATTTCTCAAACTACCTCCATCAATTTCATAAACACAAAAATCATGACTCATTCCAACAGCCAATAATCTATTCATAATTTTATTAGCATTTCCTCTTTCTAAATGAATATCCATTCCTGAATGACCTCCTTTTAGACCCTTAACAATTATTTCAAAAGCTAATCCATTTTCAATTGAACAAGTAGAATAATTTTTAATAGAATTGGTGTCAATTCCTCCAGCACAACCTATACTAAATTCATCATCATCTTCAGTGTCTAAATTCAATAATATCTCCCCATTTAAAATACCTTTTTCCAACTCAAAAGCTCCAGTCATCCCTGTTTCTTCATCAATAGTAAATAATGCTTCCAAAGGAGGGTGAGTTATAGAATCACTTGCTAAAAGAGCCATTATAGTTGCAACACCCATTCCATTATCCGCACCGAGAGTTGTTCCCTTAGCTGTAACCCAATCTCCATCAACATAACTCTCAATACCTTGAGTTAAAAAATCAAAATCTGTTTCAGCATTTTTTTGATGAACCATATCTAAATGACTTTGAAGAATAACAGTTTTCCTATCCTCCATTCCTTTTGAAGCAGGTTTTTTAACAATCACATTACCAGCAGCATCAACATAAGTAGGNAGAGATAATCCTTCTCCAAAATTCCTCATAAATTCAATTACTTTTTCTTCTTTTTTNGAAGGGCGAGGAACCGCATTTAAATCTTCAAAATAATTCCAAACTTCTTTAGGGGATAAATCTCTTACATTCATTTTATTTCTCTTTTATAAAAAACAAAACCACCTNCACTTTTTATTTTTTTCAAGTTAGATGATTTTTTGAGTTGTTTTATTGGTCTATTAATTTTTGTGGCAAAATAAACAGTTCTATCAACTTCGCCATCAACCAACCAATCTACAACACGTGAGTTGAAGGTAACTTTTTCAGCTACCGTTAAATCATTTAATGTTGTGGTGTTAAAAACTGTTTTTAAAATTCTTTTCTTTTCGCTATACAATTTATCTTTTGAGGATAATTCATCAATTTCGCCATAAAAATAATGAGCATAACTCTTGTAACCTACAGTTGTTAAATACTTTTTTTCTTTGGAAATTGATTCATAAAACCTAATAGCAGAACCTTGAGTCATTTGCTCTGCTTTTGGAACAATAAAATAAGCACTAAGAGAAAAAAAAGAACCTAGCATTATCATGAAAAACACCAATTTATANACGACTTTAATATTTTCTTTAAGTAGCCAAACTAATGAACCAACTAATAAGAACAATGGAATTAACCACTCCCAACCATGCCAATTTATATTTTGATTTAACATTATATGAACATTNTTATCATCNATTATTTCTATTAGAAAATCTTTATTGTAAATAACAAAATAGGCAAGAATCGAAATAAATGAAGAAATTAAAGCCCCAAAAGAAATAATGGAAACTTTTAATACTCTACTAATTTGCTTTCCTTGACTAAGTTTATAAAGCTCTATAGATGCTAANAAAGATAAAGGAAAATAAGCCAAAGATGAATAATGAATNATTTTTGTGGAAACTATTGTAAATAATATCAATANCACCCATAAAAGAATCCTCATAAATCCTTCAAATTTTAAATTAGAACCAGAATTCTTAAATGAATTTTTGAGCGCAAAAAAAGAAAATGGAAAGCAACCAAAAAGTACTACTAAAAAATGATAATAAATCGGCTGTTCATGNCCTGCAACGGGTTCAGAAAATAATTCTATTTGATACTTTACAAATTCAACAATAAACCAAACACCTTTATTATATAATTCATAACCATACCATATTAATGATGTTAAAACAAAAACTACAGAAAAAATTAAAAGCTGCTTTAATTTTAAAAAAGCTCTATTAAATAAATAATAAAATATAGCTACAAGAACTAGAATTAATAATGCAACAGGACCTTTGGTTATNAAACCTAAACCTGAAAACAAGCCACACAATAAAACATATTTATTATTTTTCTCATTATGGAATAATGCTTTATAGTAGAAAAAAATTGAAGTAAAAATAAAAATATTAAAATATGGGTCAATTATTCCAGTTCTGAAATATAAATTAGGTAAAATCCCTACTAAGTAAGTTATNCCCCAAATCAATCCAAAAGAATTATTTTTAATATTTGAGCCTATTTTAAAAAGTAAAAGAGGTGTTAAAAATCCAAGTAAAGCATTGGGAAATCTAGCAGCAAAAGCATTAACCCCAAATAATTTCATTGATATAAACTGAATCCAAAAAAATAGTGGCGGCTTTTCATGAAATGGTTCGTAATTAATTTGTACTTGAAAAAAATTATTGGACTGCATCATCTCCCTAGTTGACTCCGCAAAATTAATTTCATCCCAATCAAATAAATTAAATNCTCCCAATGTTGGAATTATAAATATGCATGCATAACAAGCAAAAATCANGATTGGCTTTAAAGAACTTTTATCCATCATTTTTAAGGGTGTTTTGCTTTTTCTTGTTTAGGTAGGTACTGAAAAAATAATATGTAAGTACTGAAAAAAAAGTTCCTAGAAGAGATCCAGCAAGGACATCAATTAAAAAATGTTGAGATAAATAAATCCTAGACAAACCAACAACAAATGAAATAAAAACTAAAAAAAAAGAAATTTTTTTATTNTTNATCAATAAAGCAATTAATATAAGTACACTAAAAACAGTAGCAGTGTGACCNCTAGGAAAAGAATACTTTTCATGAAGGTTNACTCCTTCTACTAAATACCAACTACCATTATCTACTAAATCTTTAAAAACANAAGTTGGTCTAAATAAATCAGAAAAAACATATCTCTTTAGAAATTGAGCAACTGCTGTTGTTANAAGCAAAGAAACTAAAACCATTAAGCCTTCCCTCTTTTTAATTAAAAAAACCACTAAAACTATAATAAAAGCAGTTATACCATCTCCAATATAAGTGATATTCTTAAAAAAGAAATCTGCAAATGGGTGGTGTATAGAATTAAATGATATTGAAAATTCATAATTCCCAAAATAAATAAGAGGAATCAAANCAATTAAATAAAANCCTAAAAAACTTAAGATTACNGGTCTGTTTTTTATGTAAAAATCACTCAACNACATGTAATTTATTTCAAAATTTTCCAGTTTGAAATCCCAATTTTGCATAAAAAATATCTAAAAGAAGTCCAAAGAACTCCTAATCCATAAATAGAACTTCTTTTAAAATTTATGGATGATGCTTCATCAAAATATTTTGTAGGACATGTAATTTCCGCAATTTCAAAACCTTTNTACATTATTTGAGCCAACATGTGATTATCAAAAACAAAATCGTCTGAATTTTTATTAAAAGAAATTTGTTTTAATACTTCAGANGAAAAAGCTCTATATCCAGTATGGTATTCAGAGAGTTTCTGATTCATCAATATATTTTGAAATAATGTTAATAGCCTATTGGCTATATATTTATAAATAGGCATTCCTCCTTTTAGAGCACCTTTACCTAAAATCCTTGATGCTAAAACAACAGGGTAAACTTCATTAGCAATAAGAAAACACATACTTTCAATTAACTTAGGAGTATACTGATAATCNGGGTGAACCATAACTACAATATCAGCATTAATTTCCAAAGCTTTATTATAGCANGTTTTTTGATTGCCTCCATANCCTTTGTTTGTCTCATGCCTTATAACATGATTAATACCTAAATTTCTTGCAATTTCAGCAGTATTATCTTGTCCATGATCGTCTACTAAAATCACTTCATCTACTAATGGAAAAGGNATCTCNTTGTATGTTTTCTCCAATGTTTCGGAAGCATTGTATGCAGGCATTACAACAACTACTTTTTTAGACTTAATCATAAATAAAATTTTGCCAAAAGTACAATTATAAAAAAGAAAACAATGAGTAATAAAATATATTCACTACTTTAGAATTAATATTAGATTGAAAATGAATTTTAAAAATACTATAAAAGGAGACTTTACAGGTGGTTTAACCGCCGCTATTATTGCTTTACCTATGGCTTTAGCCTTTGGTCTTCAATGTAATCCAGATCACCCTGAAATTGGTTTATATACAGCAATTTTTTTAGCAATTATTGCTTCAATAGTTGCTGGAACTAAAACANTAATAAGTGACCCTACTGGTCCAATGACAATAATTGCTGCCGGAGTTATTGCTAGTGNAGGAGGTGCTGAAAGTGGATTAGCAACTATTATAGTTTCTTTTGCTCTTGCTGGAATTTTTCAAATTTTATTTGGTATAATTAAAGTAGCNCAATATGTAAAATACATCTCCTATCCTGTATTATCTGGATTTATGGGTGGAATAGGAATCATTATTATTCTATTTCAATGGAATAGCTTCTTTGGAGATCCTCCTAGAAAAGAAATTTTTGACATACTTGGACACTTGCCAGATCCTATAATTCACCATCATTGGAGTGCCATCATTCTAGGAATAAGCACTTTGGGACTTATTTATATAATNCCATTAATTTCNAGAAAATTACCTGCCGGACTAATAGCTTTAGTTGTTGGAACTATTATTTCTTTTTTTCTTGACCCAAACTGGGGAAAGGATTGGGAATTTGAAACAATAGGTTATATCCCTAATAATTTACCCACTTTTAAAATGGAGATATTTAACTTTGATTGGTCAAATTTAAGCATTGCTATTGTAAGTGGACTTACACTTGCTGGATTAGGCACAATAGACACCTTATTAACTTCCGTTGTTGCAGATAATCTAACCAAAACAAAGCACAATGGGAACAGAGAGTTAATCGGCCAAGGTCTTGGTAATTTTATTACGGCTTTATTTGGCGGTATTCCTGGAGCAGGATCAACAACNGGAACCGTGGCTAATATTAACTCAAACGGAACTACCAATTTAAGNGGTATTTTTAAAGGTATTTTTCTTTTAATTGTTCTTTTAGGCCTTGGGCAGTTTTTGGATGTAGTTCCTAAACCTGTATTATCTGCTCTTTTAATTTCTGTTGGAATTGGAATAATTGATTTCAAAGGAATGAAAAGGTTACTTAGTTTAAAAAATAGCGATTCACTAGTCCTTTTACTAGTTATATCCTTAACCATCTTCGCTAATTTATTAGTAGCTGTTGGAGTTGGGATGGTATTATCCTCATTCTTCTTTATGCAGAGAATGGGAGAAATTGTTGATCAACAAAGTAAGCAGGGCAATATATCTGATATGGAAAAGAAATTAAAAATTCCAGAATCCATAAAAGATAGAATTTTTGAATATGAATTAGATGGACCCTTATTTTATGGTTTTTCTGATCAATTTAAAGAGCAAGCTGAAGCAATTGTTGGTAAAGATGCTGTAATCATAAATATGTCCAGTGTTCCTTACATTGATGCATCAGGTATTTATGTCCTAGAAGAGGTTATACAGCACTTTAAACATAAAAAAATAGAAGTTGTTTTAGTTGGTGTAAAAGATCATATTTTCAAACAATTTGAAGAATTAAAAGTAATTCCCAAAACACTTCCTGAAGAAAAAGCATATAACTCTGTGAGGTCTGGATTAAAGTATCTAAAATATCAATTAGAAAACCCTTCATAAAGAACTCTACATCTTTAGCTATAACTAACAGTTTTATTACATTTGCCAACGTGTATAAATTAATAGTTCGCCCAATACTTTTTTGTCTTGATCCAGAAAGGGTTCATTACATTAGTCTTAATTGGCTAAAAGCAATTTCCAAAATCCCTTTTATTTCCGGATTTATAAAAGCAATTTTTCAAACAAAAAACACTCTTCTTGAAAAAGAACTTTTCGGCTTAAAATTCCCCAATCCAGTTGGACTTGCTGCAGGTTTTGATAAAAATGGAAAGTACATAAAAGAACTTTCAAATTTTGGATTTGGATTTATTGAGATAGGGACTATAACTCCTCTTGCCCAACCAGGAAACCCCAAAAAAAGAGTTTTCAGACTTATTAATGATAATGCAATTATTAATAGGCTTGGAATAAACAATGATGGTAGTGAAGTTTGCGCAGAAAGACTTAAAAACAACAAGGCAAATATTATTATTGGAGGAAATATTGGGAAAAATACAAATACATCTAATGATAATGCAATTAATGATTACATTAAAAATTTTTCCACTCTCCATCCATTTGTAGATTACTTTGTACTTAATGTAAGTTGCCCCAATGTGAGTAATTTCACAAAATTACAAGATGTTGCATTCCTAAAAGAATTGCTTCCAAAACTGAAAGAAATAAATGTTTCTCAATCTAAATTAAAACCAATACTAATAAAAATATCTCCTGATTTATCTAATGAACAACTAGATGAGACCATTGATTTAATTATGAAAGAAAAATTAGATGGAATCATAGCTACAAATACTACAACAAAAAGAAACAACCTTATAACTAGTGAAGAAAAACTAAAGCAAATTGGGAATGGCGGATTAAGTGGGAAACCTATTACAAGTCGTTCTAATGAAGTTATTAAATATATATCCCAAAAAACAAATAAAAAGTTACCAATAATTGGCGTAGGTGGAATTATGAATCCTAAAGACGCTATAGATAAATTAAATGCTGGAGCAGATTTAATTCAATTATATACTGGATTTATTTATTCTGGCCCATCATTAATTAAAAAGATTAACAATCTTATTATTAAGAATAATAAAGCTTAACAACTAAAGCCAAGCATCCTTTTGATAAAAATAATTTGGAGATTTAATATCATCATTCATCTCTGTATGAAAAACCTCCATAGTTGGTCCAGAAATAGGTGGAACAATCCAAGCCCAGTCAGCAGTTACATCTCTCCCTTCTTTTTCTTCCTTTCTCATAAACTGCATAAACTGTTTTGATGCAGAATGATGATCAATAATTTTAACCCCTGCTTTTTTAAATGAATACAAAACTGCAAGATTAAGCTCAACTAATGCTCTGTCTTTCCATATACTAGTTTTGTCTTTAAGATCTAAACCCATCAATTTTGCAACCTTTGGCAACATATTATATCTATCTTCATCCGCTAAGTTTCGAGCTCCAATTTCAGTACCCATATACCAACCATTAAAAGGAGCCGCCAGAAATTCAACCCCTCCTATTTCTAATATCATATTTGAAATTATTGGTGTAGAATACCATACTAAATTCAATTTTTCAAATGACTTAATTTCTGGGTGTTCTATTGGAACTAACTTAATTATATCTTTTGGAACTTCTCGCCAAACTGGTTTTTGATTACCCATTTGAATAACCAATGGTAATATATCAAATTGCCCCATTCTAGGCTCCCACCCTAATTTGATACATTCCGTAGTGAAATTTAATTGTTTAGGATCACCAATAATAACCCCTTTATCATTTTTATACCCAGCAAAACTGAGTAATTGTGGGTTCCAAATACGAATTCCACTATTAGCATTAAATACAGTTATTGTAGATCTTATATTCCCCCCATTTGTAGCAAAATGAATATGCTCAAAAAGAGAATCAAAGACAGAATCAATAGAATTCAATGAACGTTTATCAATAACATCCATAGTACGCCAAAATAACCTACCAATACATTTATTAGAATTTCTCCAAGCTACTTTTGTGCCATAATCCAGTTCAAAATCTAAAAGTTCATATGTGCCTGTTTTTTTAATAGATTCTTTAACTTCTATCCATCGATTATCAAATAAATGCTCTTTATTCAATTCTAGATAGCAAAGTTTCAAATAATCTTCCGCTTTTTTTTGAAAGGATATTTCTGTCATTATCTAGTAAAAGTAAGGATTTTGTTTTTTTATATCACAAACTTTTAACAATCAATAACATAAAGAAATTTATACTTTACTATTGTAGTATGAAATTAGGTATAGTTATATATTCAGACCACCCAGAAACAGTTTGGAATGCTTTTAGATTAGCAAACTTTTCATTAAATAAAAATGATACAGTTAATGTTTTTTTGATGGCTAAAGGGGTAGAAGCAGAGTCGTTAAGTAATAATCAATTTGACATAAAAGAACAAATGAATAATTTCATTAATTCTAAGGGGATTTTATATGCATGTGGAACATGTATTAAAATAAGAAATAAACAAAGTACAGAGTTATGTCCATTATCTACAATGGCAGACCTTTATGAAATCATTAATAGTTCAGATAAAATTATAAGCTTTTAGATTTATTACTTATAAAGTATAAAAAAACAAATGAAATTAGAGAATTATAGATAATAAGTTCTGCTCCAAATTGATAATCCCCAAACCAATTAATAAAATGTATTTTGTTCAAATACCAAATAATTCCCAGAATTAAAGGAATTAAAGAACATATTAAAGGAACATACTTGTCTTTTAGGCTTCTTTTAGTTAGAATACCGAAAAAGAAAAGGGCAATTAGTGGTCCATAAGTAAATCCTGCTAATTTTATAAGTGTCCAAATAGCAGAATCATCTGAGTATTTTCTAAGTAAAATAATCACAAAAACTAAAACTAAAGACATTACAACATGAACTGATTTCCTAATCTTTAGCTGNATATCTTTGGATTTATTTTCAATATTCATAAAGTCAATTGAAAAAGAAGTTGTTAAAGAAGTAAGAGCAGAGTCAGCACTACTGTAAGCTGCCGCTACTAATCCAAGAAGAAATAAAACACCAACTGAAATTCCTAGTTTTCCACTATTAGCAATTTCAGCAAAAAGTAAGTCAGTTCTTGATAATTTTTCAAGAGCATTCACTCCAATTCCTGTTTTAACATAATACATATATAAAAGTGCTCCTAAAGCAAGAAATATCAAATTAACAAAGACTAAAATTCCTGCAAACGAAACCATATTCAACTGTGCAGACTTTAAATTTTTACAACTCAAATTCTTTTGCATCATATCTTGATCTAGTCCAGTCATACCAATTGTGATAAAGATACCTCCAAGAAAGTGTTTCCAAAAATAGTTAGCATCTTCCCAGTTAGAGAAATAAAATATTTTAGAATAACCACTTTGGGAAATTCCTTTTACTAAACCTCCTTTTTCTTCAATATTTAGTGCATCTCCAATCATATAAACAGTCAATATCACAGAAGCTAACATAAAAGCTGTTTGAAGAGTATCTGTCCAAATAATTGTTTTAATCCCCCCCCTATTAGTATACACCCAAATCAAAAGCACCGAAACTAACACAGTAAGTTCAAAAGGAATACCTATTTCATCAAATAAAATCAGTTGTAATACACTCGCTACTAAAAGCAATCTTATTGAAGCACCAATAATTCTTGAAAGTAAAAAAAAAGCAGCTCCAGTTTTATAACTCCAAAAACCAAATCGACTTTCAAGATAAGTATATATAGATGTTAAATTCATTCTATAATAGATTGGCAAAAGAACATAAGCTACGATNATGTAACCAAATAAATATCCAAAAACCATCTGCATATACCCAAATTGACCTGTTGCAATCAAACCACTTTCTGGAGAATATTTGGCAACTGCACCAGGAATTGAAATAAAGGTAATTCCAGATAAGGAAGCTCCAATCATTCCAAAAGCAACTACGTACCAAGGAGATTTTCTTTCTCCAACAAAAAAAGATTCGTTTGTTGCTGATTTCGAAGTGAAATAGGAAATAAATATGAGTACTAAAAAATAACTAAGAAGTACAATAGAAACTACATAAGGTGTCATAAGTTCTTAAATGTTAAAGCTAAAATAGGAATTGAGTAATCTTAGATAAAGAAAAATCAAACAAAGTATTCAATACTAATAGTTAATAAATTGAATAATAAGTATTAAGATTCTCTTAGCATTTTTAACTTAGCATAATGGATTTTAAATCTAAATTATTAAATGATGCTGTTGAGCAAATGTCATCTCTTCCTGGTATAGGTAAAAGGTCTGCGTTAAGATTAGTTCTTCATTTACTAGATCAAACCGAAAAGGATGTAAAAGATTTCTCAAGTGCTTTTATTAATTTAAAAGAACATCTCAACTTTTGTGAAAAATGTTTTCATATTACTGAAAATAAAATATGTGATATATGTTCAAATTCTTCAAGATCTGATGATTTAATATGTGTTGTACAAGACATTAGAGATTTGTTAGCTATTGAAAGCACTGAACAATTTTATGGCACATATCACGTTATTGGAGGCGTAATTTCTCCAATGGAAGGAATAGGTCCAGATGATTTAAAAATAAATGAATTAAAAAAAAGAATAATAGAAGAAAATACTAAAGAAATAATTTTAGCTCTTCCCGCCACTATGGAAGGTGACACAACCAATTTTTATATTTTTAGAAAATTACAAGAAGTGAATGTGAAAATAACTCTTATATCTAGAGGAATTGGAGTAGGGAATCAATTAGAATACATTGATGAATTAACCCTAGGAAAATCACTATTAGACAGATCTATTTATAAAACAAATCTTTATAATTGAATTTATCTGTAATCATAGTAAATTATAACGTCAAACATTTTTTAGAACAATGTCTTATTTCTGTTGAAAAAGCATTAGAAAAAATAGATAGTGAAATAATTGTTGTAGATAATAATTCTGTAGATGGTTCTATTAATTTAATTAAAGATAAATTTAGTCATGTAAATTTAATTGCCAATGAAAAAAATACTGGTTTTGCTGTTGCTAATAACCAAGCTATTAAAATTGCTAAAGGAAAATATGTCCTATTACTGAATCCAGATACAATAGTTCAAGAAGATACTTTTAACAAATGTTTAAACTTTATGGAAAATAAAGCGGATGCTGGAGCTTTAGGAGTTAAAATGTTTGATGGCAACGGTAAGTTTTTACCAGAATCCAAAAGGGGATTACCAACACCCGGTGTTGCTTTTTGTAAAATATTTGGCTTATCAACATTGTTTCCAAAGTCAAAATATTTTGGCAAATATCATTTAGGTTTTTTATCTAAAAACAAAACACATCAAGTAGATATTCTTTCTGGAGCATTTATGCTTATTAGAAAAAAAGCAATTGATAAAGTAGGTTTATTAGATGAAGCCTTTTTCATGTATGGTGAAGATATTGACCTTTCCTATAGAATAATAAAGGGGGGGTATAAAAACTACTATTTCTCAGAAACAAATATTATTCATTATAAGGGAGAAAGCACTAAAAAAAGCTCTATTAACTATGTTTTTGTTTTTTATAAAGCAATGATCATTTTTGCTGAAAAACATTTTACTAAAAAAAACATTAAGACGTTTTCTTTTTTAATAAATATCGCTATTTATTTTAGAGCTTCTATTGCAGTTTTACAAAGAATAATAAAGAGATGGAGTTTATCCATTTTAGACTTTCTATTATTCACTGGTTTAATATATGGATTCTCTATTTTTTACCAAGACTTTTCAGAAGTTATATTCCCATTTGAAAAAGTGAAAATAATAATCCCCATATATGCGCTAATTTGGACTCTTTCAAATAGGACATTTGGGATTCACCAACCTCCTTTTAAAATTGTAAACATATTAAAATCTAATGCTGCCGGCTTAATATTCTTACTTGCTTGTTATGCTTTAATTCCAAAATCTATTCAATTTTCAAGAGCAGTAATTTTAGGATCATCTTTAATAACACTTTTTATCAGTTATTTAACAAGNTATTCTTTTCATATTTTTAAAATTGGACTATTCGAGAATCAGCTTAACAAAAACAAAACCATTGCAATTGTTGGTTCTCACGAAGAATTTAATAGAATTCAAAATTTAATGATCAGCAACCATAACAACATAAAGAAAGTATATAGAATATGTCCGAATAAAGCTTTAATTTCTGAAATGAAATTTGATGGAAATATTGACCAACTAAATGAATTTATTTCTATTAACAAAGTAGATGAAGTAATCTTTTGTGCAAAAGACATAAGTGCTCAAAACATAATCTATTCAATGGCCTATGTTAACACAAAGAAGAATATTAATTTTAAGATTTTACCAGAAAAATCTCAATTCATCATTGGCAGCAAATCAATATACAGCAGTGAAAACTATTATACAACAGAACTAAAAAGCATTAATAGTCCAGAGAACATTCGTAAAAAAAGAAGTTTTGATTTCTATTCAAGTTTAATATTAATAATGATTCTTCCTATCCTAATTATTTTTTCTAAAAAATATCCATTAATTTTAAAAGAACTATGGAATGTGTTTTATGGCAATAAAACTTGGATAGGTTATCAAAATACTAGTCAAAGTAAAAACCTTCCCGAAATAAAATCTAGCGTGTTTTCACTTGTTAATAAATCTGACAAAAACAAGCCAGAAATAAGTAATAAATTAAATATTATTTACGCAAAAGATTATAGCTTAATTTTAGATTTAAATTTACTTTTACATAGAATTTTTAAATCGTAATTTTAATCTTATACAAGATAAATTATGAATAGAGTAAAAGAATTATTGACATTAGTTTAAATAAAGTTATTTTTGCGATAAATTAAACCAAATAATAAAAGATGGGAGAATTAAAAGTTGAATTACCTAAAATGGGAGAAAGTGTTGCAGAAGCAACAATTACAACATGGTTGAAATCAGTAGGTGATAATATTGAAGAAGACGAACCGATTGTAGAAATAGCAACTGACAAGGTAGATTCTGAAGTCCCATCTCCTTGTTCTGGCACTCTTAAAGAAATATTATTTAATGAAGGGGATGTTGTAGAGGTTGGTGCTACTTTTGCAATTATTGAAACTGAAGGAGCTGTAGAATCAAATGAAGAACTTAAAACTCCAGTGAATGAGGAACTTAGTGAAGTTAATGTAGAAAGTGAAATTTTAAAACCTTTAGAAAGCTCAAACGAAGCTGAAATTATTTCAAATGATGGTGATAGATTTTACTCGCCTCTTGTGAAAAGTATTGCACAAAAAGAAGGAGTTTCTCAAAATGATCTAGATAGCATAATAGGAAGTGGAGCAAATGGAAGAGTAACCAAAAAGGACATACTAAACTTCCTTGATAATAAGTCAAATAATGCAACTCCTGTTAAAAAAGCTGCTCCTGTTGAGAGAAAAACTGAAACACCTAAACCTGNTAGTATAACACCAAGTGGAAGTGATGAGATAGTCGAAATGGATAGAATGAGGAAAATGATTGCAGAACACATGGTTATGTCTGTTCATACAGCACCTCATGTAACATCATTTGTTGAAGCAGATGTTACTAATCTTGTTATGTGGAGAAATAATAATAAAAAACAATTTCAGGAAAAAGAAGGTGAGAAATTAACTTTTACTCCAATTTTCATTGAAGCAGTTGCTCAAGCTTTAAGAGATTTCCCAATGGTNAATTCTTCAATAAATGGAGATCAAATTATAGTTAAAAAAGATATTAATATTGGAATGGCTACTGCTTTACCATCCGGAAATTTAATCGTTCCAGTAATTAAAAATGCTGATCAATTAAATATGGTTGGATTAGCTAAAAAAGTAAATGACCTTGCCAATCGTGCAAGAGTAAACCAATTAAAACCTGATGAAATTTCTGGAGGAACCTACACAATTAGTAATGTAGGAACATTTGGGAATGTAATGGGAACTCCAATAATAAATCAACCTCAAAGTGGTATATTAGCATTAGGAGCAGTAAGAAAAAAACCTGCTGTTATCGAATCTCCAACTGGAGATTTAATTGGAATTAGACATATGATGTTTCTCTCCCATTCTTATGACCACAGAAACGTTGATGGTGCACTTGGAGGTCAATTTGTAAGGAGAGTAGCTGATTATTTAGAAAATTTTGATGTTAATCGCCAATTATAATTATGCTATATAAAATATTAAAATTTAAATTTATTTTCTGTTTTAATTTTCTATTTTGCTTGTTGTTAAATGCTCAAAACAACGACTCATTTCAAAAGAAATTTGAAACTGCAAATATATTAAATGACCAAAAGCAATATGAATTAGCAAAAGATATATGGATAGAACTTGCCGAAGAATATCCTAATAACGCTAATATTAATTTTAAAACTGGTTTTTGTTTATTAAATACAACTTTTCAAAAAAAAGAAGCNTTAAAATATTTAAATAAAGCNGANGAAAATATATCCATAAAATATTCTCCAATTGACTACACAATTACTACTGCACCGATTGAAACTCACTATTATTTAGCTAAAGCTTATCATCATAACTACGATATAGATTCTGCAATTAAATATTTTAAATATTTTCAAAATAAAGGGCCGCAAAAACATTTTTTACAAACTAAAATACCTACTGATTTAAAACAATGTGAAAATGCATTGGCATTAATTAGCCATCCAAAAAATTACAAACTAAATAACCTTGGCCCAAATATTAATAGTGAGTTTTCTGATTACAACCCATGTTTAACACTGGATGAAAATACTTTGTTTTTTACTTCAAAAAGAACAATAACTGACTCCAATGAACAATATTATAACTCTACGATTTTCAACCCTCAAGATGGAAAACATTTTGATGATGTATATGTCTCCTACAGAGATATTAAATCTGGTAATTGGGGGAAACCTAAACTACTAGACTTTTGTTCTGCTGATGCTCCTCAAGCTACTATTGCAATTTCAGGGGATGGTGAAAAACTTTTTGTGTATTTGGGAAGCAAACATCATTCTGATGATGAAATATATTACACTACAAGAGAAAAAGATTTTTACAACCTTACTCCATTAAATATTTTCAATTCCAATTCCTGGGAAAATCATGTTACTATTTCTTCAGATGGTAAAACATTATATTTTGTTAGTGATCGTCCAGGTGGTTTAGGAGGTACTGATATTTGGAGATGTCTTCAACTTCCAAATGGCGAATGGAGCCAGCCATATAATATTGGACCACCAATCAACACTAAATTTAACGAAGAATCCCCATTTATTCATCCTGATGGTAAAACATTGTACTTTAGTTCAAACAGTGATAGAAGCATGGGTGGTTTTGATGTTTTTTTCAGTAAAAGAATTGATCAAAAAACTTTTTCAAACCCAATTAACATGGGTTTCCCTATTAACACTGTAGATGATGATTTATTTTTCAGTACAAGTCCAGATGGAGGTAGAGGATATTATGCATCATCCCATGAGGGTGGCTATGGAGATAATGACATTTATATGGTACAACTTAAAAATGTTATTTCTGAACCAGTAACAATACTAAAAGGTTATATAGATAAAGGAAAAGAAAAATTTTTACCGCCTGGAATAGTAATTTATGTTTATGACTTAGATGAAGATATAGAACCAATGCAATATGCCCCAAATAAAAATAATGGTTCATATGTATTTACCCTTGTGCCATGTCATGAATATGATGTTGAATATACTCGAACAATAACTAAAGAAAATGGAGAGTTTGATCTTGAAATATTTCATAAACAAACATTCAAAGTCCCTTGTGAGTCCAATTATAAAGAAATTAATAAACCAATAACTATCAAAGGAATAGATATAAATGGAAATATAGTTGAGGAAAAAGAACTTGAAAAAATTATTGACCAACTTATTAATGATCAACCTCAAGTTAAGTTTAATGAACTTTCTCTTTCTGAAAAGAAGCTTATACATATGTATTTAATAAACGACAATGGAGAAATTATTGGTGAAGCTGTATTAACTGAAAACGGGTTTAAATTCGAGTTACTTTCTTCACTTGAAAATTATCATTTCAAACTTGAAAACTACCCTGACAACTTAGACCTTTCTGATATATTAATTGATATTATTGTAAAGGATAAAAATGAAACTATAAAAGGAAATTTTGAAAAAGACAACAGTTATATTTATAGAAAAAGTGGAGTAGAAAAAATTCAATTTAATGAATTCGACCTTAATAGTAAAAAACTCATTAAACTTTACTTAGTAGATGAAAATGGGACTATTATTAGTGAAGCAGCTCTAACTGAAGATGGTTTTAAATTTGAATTACTTACCGCAAATGATAATTACTATTTCAAACTCGAAAACTATCCAGAAAATCTTGATTTAGGCGATATTCCTATTGAAATTAATGTAAATGGTGAAATTTCTAAAATCAGTGGTGACTTTAGAAATGGTAAAACATATAAGTATTCTAACCATCGAATGAATTTCAAAAAGAATTTTGGTTATAATGTCTACTCTATTGATAAAGAAAAAGAATTTACCAATTTTATAAATGAAATAATTGTAGAATTAAAAAACAAAAAAAGCTTAGATATTGAAATAATAGGAAGTTCTTCAAAAGTGCCAACATCAGCATATAAAAACAATAAAGAACTTTCTCAAAAGAGAGTTAATGAAGCAAAAAAACTACTCTTTAAATACTTAAAACAAAGAGGTGCTGATATATCTAAAGTTAATATTATTAGTGAAAGAGCAATTGTTAGTGGACCTACCTACAATTATGATTATGGAAACAAAGCTAAATACTTTGAATTTCAATATTTTATGATTTCTGTCAAATAATCATAAATAAATCACATTTTAAATTTAAAAAATGGAACTAAATCTTAAAAACCCACTTATTGTATTTGATATTGAAGCTACAGGGGATAGAGTAACAAAAGATAGAATTGTAGAAATAGGAATGATTAAAATTCATCCTGATGGAAAAGAAGAAACATATGAAAAAAGGATTAATCCAGAAGTCCCAATTCCTCTTCATATNTCTGAAATACATGGCATCTATGACATTGATGTAATAAACGCTCCTAAGTTTAAAGATTTAGCAAAAGAAATTCAAAATTTTATTGGAGATAGCAATTTATGTGGTTTTAATTCTAACAAATTTGACATTCCAATTCTTGAAGAAGAGTTCTTGAGGGTTAATATAAGTATTGGATTTGAAACTAAAAAGCTAGTTGATGTACAAAATATTTTTCATAAAATGGAAAAAAGAACTCTTAGTGCAGCTTATCAATTCTACTGTAATAAAGAAATAGAAAATGCACATTCTGCAATTCATGATGCTAGAGCAACACTAGAAGTATTAAAGGCTCAAACATTAAAGTATCAGGAANTAGANAATAACATTACTTTTTTAAGTGAGTTTTCTAAAGCAAATAAAAATTCTGTAGATTATGCAGGAAGAATTATTCTTAATGAAGATAATCAACCCATAATNAATTTTGGNAAACACAAAGGAAAAACAATTAAATCTGTTTATGAAAAGGAACCTGGTTATTATTCATGGATTTTAAAAGGAGATTTTCCTCACAACACTAAAGCATGTTTTAAAAAACTATGGGAAGAATTTAAATCTGAAAAATGAAAATAATTTGTATAGGAAAAAACTATCTTGAACATGCTAAAGAAATGGGAGATATTGCTCCTGAAAAACCTATTTTNTTTTTAAAACCAGACTCTGCAATTCTTCCTAAAAGAAATCCATTTTATATTCCAAATTTCAGTAATGAAGTACATCACGAAGTGGAACTTATTATTAAAATAAAGAAATTGGGAAAATGTATTAATCTAAATTTTGCAAAAGAATATTACTCAGAAATTGGATTGGGTATTGATTTTACAGCCAGAGACATACAAAAAAAATGTAAAGAAAAAGGGCATCCTTGGGAGATAGCAAAAGCATTTGATCAATCTGCAGTAATTAGTGATAGTTTTATAGACATAAATTCTTTAAGCGATATAAATTTTCATCTTGATAAAAATGGAAAAACAGTACAAAAAAGTAACATTAAAGACATGATTTTCAGCATTGATGAAATTATTCATTATGTATCTAAATATATGACTTTAAAAATTGGAGATTTAATCTTTACAGGAACTCCATCAGGAGTTGGCCCAGTTAATATTGGAGATAGATTAGAAGGATTTATAAATGATAAAAAAATGTTTACTGTTAATATAAAATAAACTAATAGTTTATTAATTCTTGAGTATATTCCGATCCATAATTAACATCTAAAATATTACCATTATTAATATTTAAAATAATGCTTTCTTTATAAATTAAGCCAACATCCATTGCATAAACTTCTTTGGAGCTCTCATATTCCAATAAATTCGAATTAAAATGCTGGACAATTGTAACAGAACTATCAAAATTGAAATTATTAATTGAAAATCCTCCATGTAATTGATCTATAGTATATTCTTGATAGTCTCTTGAATTATAAGCATTACCATTCCAAAAAGAATTTTTATTGAGCGGGAAAATCATCTTCACAAATCTTTCATTTTCTTCCACTTTTTCAGCAGACCTTAATGTTTTCTTTACATGCCATATATCTTTTATTGAATAATCCTGAGTTGAATCGGTTTTCCAGAACCTTTCCATTCTATATGCTAAATCATCTTCTGAATCAATAAATTCTTCCGATAAAACTTCTTTCAAGAAATAATAACTAGTGTCTTTACCAAAAGATGTATGAGCAATATTTGTAACAAAATATTCTTTAGTATCATTTATTTCTAAGGGGAAATATTCAGAAAAATATATTGTCTCTGAATAATCAACTGAACGACAAGAAACTGAAATTAAAATCAAAAAAAAGTAAATTGATATTCTATTGAGCACCTTTGTTAATTTTAGATTTTTTTACCTGACCCATTTTATAAATTATTTTATCCATTTGATCTGTATCTTCATTGTAGAAATACCAAAGACCATTTTTTTTATCATCCACAAATCTACCTTTTTTATCTAAGCTACCATTTAGAAAATAATATTCGAAAAGACCTTCTTTTTTACCATTTAAATAGTTGCCTTTAGCTTTGGTTGTTCCTAATTCATAATACTGATTCCATTGGCCATGTTTTAATCCATAGACACAAGAATATTCTTCCATTAATTTACTTTGCTGTGTCTCTTTATTGGCAGGATAATACATATATTGACTTCCGTCTAATTTACCATTATTATAGTTAAAAATATTTAATAGATCTCCAGAACTTCTATAAGTAAACCATTTGCCGACTTTTAATTTATTTATAAATTTCCCTTTTGCCATCATATTACCGTTATCATGATACATAAGGGATGAGGAAATAGAATCATTTATGAAATTAATTTTTGCTGAAACATGACCTTTCTCTGAAAAATATATAAACTGTCCTACAGGCTTATCATTTTCAAAAAATCCTTCATATCGCTTATTATTACTAGCTGAATAATACCCCACCCAAGGGCCTATTTTTTCGCCTTTATCATTTAATTGGTTGATAGGGTTTTGAGCAAAAGAACTAAAAAACAGGAAGTTAAAACATACAATGAATATGAAATTTTTCATAAATCTAAGTTAACTATTTTTACTCATATAAATGTGAGGAATTCCATCTTCTAGATACTCATTTCCGTGAGAACTAAAACCTAAAGAATTATAAAAATCTACTAAATAGGTTTGAGCAGATAATTCCATTTTAAAACCAGGAAATTCCTTAATTATAAAATTAATTATTTCTTTCATCATTTTTTTAGCATATCCTTTGTTTCTATAACTTTCATCAACAGCAATTCTTCCAATAACCACTTTTCTATTCTCCTTGTAAGGAATAATTCTTCCTACTGCCATAGTAGTAGCATTAAATGTGCCAAAAACATGATAAGATATTTTATCAAATTCATCTAAATCTTGGTATGGGCAATTTTGTTCAACAACGAATACCTTAATTCTTAAATGAATTAATTTATAAAGTTGATCTTTATTTAAAGAAGAATAATGTAATACTTTAAAATCCAATATCTTTATTTAGCTTACAAATTTATAACTTTGCCTTAATGTCAGATAAGTTCAATAAAAATTACCAGTACCAACCTAAAGTACCTTTAACTNCAAAACAAATTGAAGAAGGCATTAAAAATGGTGATTCTAGAATATTATCAAGAACTATCACATTAATTGAAAGTAGTAATTTAAATGATAGGAAACTAGTATATAAAGCACTGGAAAACATCCCGAAAACAAAAAACAAGTCACTACGAATTGGAATTACAGGGAGTCCTGGCGTGGGGAAAAGTACATTTATCGAATCATTTGGCAAACATTTAGGTTTAATGGGGATAAAAGTTGCAGTATTAGCTATTGACCCAAGTTCAAATTTAACAGGTGGCAGTATTTTAGGAGATAAAACCAGGATGGACGAACTTAGTAATTTTCCTAATGTTTTTATAAGACCTACTCCTTCAAAAGGAGAATTAGGTGGAGTTGCTGAACAATCATATGAAACCATCTTATTATGTGAAAAAGCTGGTTATGAAATAATCATAATAGAAACAGTAGGAGTAGGACAATCAGAAACTCATGTTAAAGAACTTGTAGATTTCTTTTTATTACTTATGTTAGCTGGAGCAGGAGATGAACTACAAGGAATTAAAAGAGGAATTATGGAATTAGCTGATGCTATTGCAATTACAAAGGCTGACAGTGGAAATGAAAAAAAAGCTAAAAATGCAAAATTAAATTATCAAAATGCGCTTCATCTATTTCCAAAAAATAAAAACAATTGGATACCAAAAGTATTAGCTTGCTCAAGTATTGAAAACAAAGGAATTGATGAAATTTGGAAAACCATTGAGNAATTTCAACAAAAAAATGAAGAAAATGGTTGGTTAATNGAAAATAGAAACAANCAAAACCTTTTTTGGTTCTACGAAAAATTAAATCAACTTATAAAGAATGAATTTTACAATAAAAAAGGNATTGAATNNGAAATAAAAAACATAAATAAAAAAATTAAGANNGGNGAAATAGANCCTTTTAATGCTGCATCAAAATTATTTTATGGGAACAAATCTTGAAGAAAAATTTAATGCTTATTCATCTTTAGANCTTATTATTATTGCTGAACCCAATAGTGATTATACACANCATGCAAAAAACATAGCNATCGATATTATTCAATTAAGACAAAAGAACAATGAAATAGATGTAATAAAAGAAGCTGAAAATTACTGGATTANTTACATTGANTCCAATATAAAATCTATCCTTCTAAATAAGAAGATTCCAAAAAGTCATTTTTTAGATGATTTACAAATGAAAGATTTACTTAGAAATGCTTTTATTAAATGGAAAGAAAAACAAGAACTTTTAGGTTTAGACATGACTAAATATTGGGCAGTCCCATTTTAATATGAATAGAAAAATAAAAAAAATATTTATTGCTTTAATNATTGCTCTTATAATTGTTCTTNTAGCATGGTTTAGTTTTTTCAATAAAGAAATATCCAATATTAATNTTAAAACTATCCCTGAAAATTGTGAGAATTACATTATTATAAATTCTAATAAAATAAAGAAAGAAATATCCTCTTACTTTTTTAACAANCCTGGATTGCTCCTAAAACTTTATGATAATACTGAATCTATTCAAAATGAATTCAATGATATTAACTTTAAATTAAATGAACCTGCTAGTATCTTTTGGGACCATAAAACTAATATTAGAGGAGTTTATTTCTCAGTAAACAATGTTGAAGATATTGACACAAAGAAACATAACCTTTCNCCAATTAATATTAATGACNCAGAATTATTTATTAATGAAGATAAAAACACCATTTATTACAGAGACNTAATAAATAATCAAATAAGAGTTTTCTTTTCNGATANCAATATNAATTCACAAGAAATTTATCAAACTTTTATAATAAAAAGCACAATATCTGACACCTCAACTTATAATATCAAAGCTCTTGACTATTTCAATAAAAATGACAANTGTGCTATTTTCAGAATCAATAATGATTATTCTAAATTTATTGGGATTCAAGAACTTAAAGGTAATATTGATTTCTCTCCAAAGAAGATATCTATTTTAATTAATGGGNGTGTTAATGATNATTTTATTTTAACCGNTAATNATTCATTANTTGAAATCAATAATTGTTGGGGNAATTTTTCAGCAAACTTCAAAAAAAGAATAATTAAAAATTTCTTCCCAAAAAATGACCCAATAATTAAAAACTGGGATGGAAGAGTNTCAATTGGATTTAAAAACNTAAAAAAAGTTGGTAAACTATTATCTATAAAAAAACCCTATGAGTTATTAAATCATATTGACTACTCCTTATTTATTGGAGATAGAAGTACAAATCCAGATGATTCGATTACCAGTCCTTTTGGAACCCTTACTTATTTTCAAAAAAACAAATATTCAGGTTATATCCTTAATACAGAGGATAATTCGTTAATCACCAATAAGAATAAAAATGAACATTTCAAAGGATCAATAAATTTCAACCTATTGTATGATCTCCAAAACAATGATTTATCTTGGAACACTATTAAACCAATTTTAATGAGATTTAATTTAGAGTCTATCAAAATGAATTGTTATCCAAATGAAGAAAATAAAATAGAATTTAATCTAGATATTAACTCACTTGATTCAACTAAACATATTTTATTTTCTCCCTTTATATATTGAAATGATTATATTTAAAATAAACACACTTTAAATGGAAGTTAAAAACTACATACTTGGAGAATGGATAGCTGGCAAAGGCATAGAAATCGAACATCAGAATGCAATAACTGGAGAAATTATTAGCTCATGCTCTAGTGCAGATTTAGATTATGAAGCAATTTTAAATTATGGAAGAAAAATTGGGAGTAGTGCTTTACGAAAAATGACTTTTCAACAAAGAGGCGAAATGATCAAGTCTCTAGCACTCCACTTACATAAAAAGAAAGAAATTTTTTATGAGTTAAGTAAAGCTACTGGTGCAACTAGAATAGATTCATGGATAGACATAGAAGGTGGCATTGGTAATTTATTTGCTAACGCATCTCTAAGAAGACAATTTCCAGACCTCCCCTATCATGTTGATGGGCAAGCTGCACCTTTATCTAAAAATGGAACTTTTATTGGCCATCATATTATGGTTCCTAAGAAAGGTGTTGCAGTACANATTAATGCATTTAATTTTCCTATTTGGGGTATGCTTGAAAAAATTGCAGTTAATNTGATGGCTGGAGTTGCATCAGTTGTTAAGCCTTCAGAATACACTTCTTACTTAACTGCTCTAATGGTAGATGAAATTATTAAATCAAAAATACTTCCTGAAGGGTGTTTACAATTAATACCAGGATTAGGCAGAGGATTAATTGACTATGTTGATCATAGAGATGTAGTAACTTTCACGGGCTCTGCAGCTACTGGAAGAGTGCTGAAAAGCCACCCAAACATTATAAATAACTCAGTTCCTTTTAATCTTGAAGCAGATTCTTTAAACGCCTGTGTTTTAGGGGAAGATGCTAAAAAAGGNACCCCTGAGTTTGATTTATTTATTAAAGAAGTTCATAGAGAGATAACTGTAAAAACTGGTCAAAAATGTACAGCAATTAGAAGAATACTAGTTCCNGATTCATTAATTGATGANGTTCAGTCAGCNCTAATTAAAAAGTTAGAGAAAACTATTATTGGAAATCCAGATAATAAAGATGTNAGAATGGGTGCTTTAGCTACAAAAATACAAGTAGAAAGAGTTAAGGAAAACATAGAGCTGTTAATGAAGTCCCAAGACGTAGTTTACGGAGATCAAGAAAACTTTACTGTTTGTGATGCTAGCAAAGATAAAGGAGCTTTTATATCCCCTGTTCTTTTTAGGAATGACAAGCCATTTTTAAATGATGATGTTCATAGCATCGAAGCATTTGGTCCAGTATCCACATTGATTCCATATAAAGGGATTGAAGAAGCTGTTAATTTAGTAGAAATGGGAAAAGGATCTTTAGTAACATCAATTGTAACCAATAATAACAAATTAGCTAAAGATTTTGTAGTTGAATCTGCCAATATGAATGGTAGAATTTTAGTTTTAAATGAAAGATGTGCTAAAGAAAGTACAGGACATGGCTCACCCATGCCGCTTTTAACCCACGGTGGTCCTGGAAGAGCTGGTGGTGGTGAAGAAATGGGAGGAGTAAGAGGAATTAAACATTATTTGCAAAGAACTTCTATTCAAGGTCATCCTGAAACAATTACTAGAATCACTGAACAATTTCAAGTTGGTGGTGATCAACCAGAAGCTAATCCTCACGTATTTAGAAAGCATTTTGAAGAATTGGAAGTAGGTGAAACTGTATTTACACATAAACATACTGTAACTACTGCCGATATTGTGAATTTTGCTAATGTTAGTGGAGACAACTTCTATGCTCATATGGATGAGACTTCACTAGATGGAACTATTTTTGAAGAAAGAGTAGCTCATGGCTACTTTATTCTATCAAAAGCCGCAGGACTTTTTGTTGACCCTGCCAAAGGGCCTGTTCTATTAAATTATGGGATTGATGAATGTAGATTTACAAAACCAGTTTATGCTGGAGCAACCATAGGGGTAAAATTTACCGTTAAAGAAAAAATTGACCAAAAAAAGAAAGATGAAGAAGATATTGCTAAAGGAATTGTCAAATTTTTAGTTGACATTTATGATGAAAGTAATGAAACTGTTGGTATTGCAACCATTTTAACAATGGTGAAAAAAATTGATCAATCTAAATGAAATTATTTAAGACCATATTTTATTTATTTATAACTCTAACTTCTTTAAGTAGTTATTCTCAAGTAATTACAAGAAAAACTATTAAAATAGATAAAATAAAAAGCCTTATTGAAACAGCAAATCACGATACTATCAAAATTAAATTATTAAAACAATGGGCTGACATAGCTTTTTTAACTGATACTGATGAAGATTTAAGACTTCAAAAAGAAATAATAAATATATGCGAAATTAATTTAGCTAATAATTTAGAAAACAAAACAGAAAAATGGTTCAAAGAAGAACAATGGATTGCTCTTGATCATATAGGAAGTATTTATTTATATGATTATGAAAAGACTAAAGAAGCTTTAAAATATTATATACCAAGTGCAGAAATTTTAGAACAATTAAATCATCTTAATTCTTCATCAATAACATATGATATAATTGGAAATATTTATCAAGATTTAGAGAATTATAAACTTGCTAACATTTATTATCAAAAGAGAATAAAAATTGACGATAAAATTAATATACAATACTCCATTCAACTAAAAGCAGACAGCATAGAGCTTGCATATGAAAGAGAAAACAGAATAAAACAGGAAGAATTAACAAAGGAAGCAAATATTCTTAATGAGAAAAAAGAGAAAGTTATTTTCATGTTTGAAGTTGGAGTAATTGTAGCAATTATATTTTTAATAATAGTTATTGTGTTTTTAATAATAGTCTATTACCAATGGAAAAAAACAAGATCCCAGAATAAAATTATTGAAACACAACATAAGCAATTAGATGAATCTCATAGAGAAATAACAGATAGTATTAACTATGCAAAAAACATTCAGGATGCTTTGATGACTTCTACAGTATACCTTCAAGATGTTCTACCTAAGAGTTTTATTTTATTTAGACCAAAAGATGTAGTTTCTGGTGATTACTATTGGGTGTATAAAACACCTAATAACAACATATACTTCACTGTTGCTGATTGTACTGGTCATGGTGTGCCGGGTGCATTTATGAGTATGATTGGTACATCACTTTTAAATGAAAATATTATTGAAAAGAAAGTGAATAATCCAGGAGAAGTATTGGACAACATGAGAGAAAAGATAATTGATTCACTGAATGACAAAAATAGCTCTAGAGAAACTAGGGATGGGATGGATATAGCACTATGTAAAATTAACTTTGAAAAACTCACTTTAGAATATGCAGGCGCGAACAACCCATTAGTACATATCAGAAATGGTGAAATCAATCACATAAAAGCAAATTATCAACCTGTTGCATTAACTGTTGGTGAGAAAAAACCATTTACAAATCATAAAATTAAACTTAAAAAAGGGGATATGATATACATATATTCTGATGGATATGCTGACCAATTTGGTGGTGAAAAAGGGAAAAAGTATATGGTTACTAAGTTTAGAAAATTCCTTGCATATATCAGCCCACTTGATGTTAAAGAACAAAAGAAAAAACTTGATCAAGAGTTTGACTCATGGAAAGGAGAACATGATCAAATTGATGATGTCTGTGTAATGGGTGTTAGAGTATAAGACTACTTAAAAGGCTTGTACATAGAATCAATATCAAAAGTTTTTTGTCCAACAATTTTTTTACCCTCTAAAATTATTTCAGAATTTAATTCAACTAAATAGGGGGTTTTAAGATTTTCAATGTTTGAAGATTTAATATTAATTTTTGAAGGACCAAATTCAGCTTTTTTCTGATATGCTGCTAAAGCATAAGAACATTTTGAAATTTCAACATTACTTACATATAAATCTGACATATCTTTTGATGCTATGGCTATTGAAGTATTTTCAATTACACAATCATTAATTGTGAGTGAAGAATTTTCACCGCCTGAAATCCCCTTATCCCCAGATCCATCTATCTTGCAATTAGAAATACTTATGCTACTTCCAGAGAAATCAACACAATCATTTCCAGTATTTATAAAATTACAATTTGAAATACTACCATAACAAAAATCTGCATCAAAACCATCAGATTTAGTATTAGAAACTAAACTAGAATCCATTTCAAAATTACAACGGATTAGATTTAATGCATCTTCACATCTATTATCACTAAAAGCACAATTAGATATTGACACTTCTCCTTCATAAACAGTAACTGCCCCAGTTAAAATCCAATTACTATTATTACCATCACTTAAATCTAAAAAATTAACATGTTCTAAAGAAACCTTTCCATTTTCTGGAAAAACAACAACTCCTCCGCCCTTTTTATCTGAAGAATAAAAATTTATTGGAGTTTCTTTGGTTCCATTCATTAGAACTGGTGAGTAAGAAACAAAACGTGCATTATTTCTTAAGTCAATTTTAGAGCCAGCTTCAATAATTAATATTTTATCTCTAGGAACAAAAACAGAGTTATTAAATATATAATCCCCTTTTTTGAGCAATACTGTGTCTTTATTTACTTGAAATGATGTAAGTGAATAATCCTTGTCAGAAAAACTTAATGTATTTGAAAAATCACTTACATTAATTTTAATCAAAGAATCTTTTGTGAATGCTGTTTTATAATAAATTTCTTTTGGTTTAAAATCAAAAGACTTAACTACAGTCTTTACTTTATTACCATAACCATCAAGGAAAAAAGAATTTGGTAGAAAAATCATATTATTCTTTTTTATTGAATAACCAACAACTTCAACCTTTGATAATAGAAAATTTTCAAATTGAATATCAGAAGAATTCAATGTAGATTTAACTGTATATACATTCAAAGCAGCCTTACTAAATATTACATCTTGATTTACGTCTTTATATATTTCAATCTTTTCAGTATTTAAAATTTTTCGAGGTAATTTTTCATAATCAAGTAGTTTTTCTCTNACTCTGTTACAATTAGACAAAAAATAATTTACATCTAATTGATGCATAGGATATTCATGACTTAATAAAAATTCACNATGCTTAATTTCAGAGTTAATATCTAATATAAAATCTCTAAAAAAAGACTCCTTAGAAAAATTATTTAAGTAATNAACATATATTTTTTCAAACTTTGGGTATAAGAAAAGCGCATCTATTATTGTAAAATCATTGTCATTTGACTTCCCTATTAATTCATCATGCAACATTTTATGAGTAGTAAAACAATCAAAAGCAATAGGCTCTAAGCAGCTTTTTACTGGATTAAAATAATTTCGTTGGTTATGCCAGGCTAAACCATGAGTNGCATTTGTTATATCACATAAAGCAAGNAATCTTGCCATTTTATCAATATCGATAAATTCTTCGATATTTTTATCCTGATTTCTNTATCTTTCCATATGGNTCTTAGCTACCATAAATTGATTTAGTAAAACTTCATTTTTTCTAGTCNTTTTTTCACTAAAAGGCAAAATTTCTGAAGATTCTAAATAAGGATACTTTTTTATTAAACCTCCATTTTTTTTCTGAAATTTTCTAGCCTGCCAAACACCACTTTCATCAAATTTCACAATTGGGCCCTCTCTTCTTTTTCGATGTTCCAATAGTCTTTTATCAAAATGCTCTTCTAAAGCATATATTCCCATATTAATCCCATTTATATAAACCACTTTAAATTGATATCTAGTAGTTAAAATATCTTCTTTTTCAAATAAACGATGTGCAAACCATTCACTCATAAAAGACCTTGTTGAAGGATTTTGGATAGAAAACTTCTTCATACCCTGATAGGTTTTGTTTCCACCAATTTTAATTCTATATGACCATTTATCACCACCTGTAACATGATCTACCCAGTCTCCTTTTAATCTAATAGAAATGGGATGTTTTTCTCCATTTAAATCAATTGATGCTTTAAAATATGATTTCAAATCTTCACTGATTATGTCCTGTTCAATGGCTTTATTTCTAAAAGAAACTATTTTTTCCATAACATCACTTGGAATATTAATTCTTAAAATATCTTTTTCTGATTTAAGTTCTGGTTTTTTAATATTTTGATAAAAGTCAATTTTCAAATCGTCAAAATAAATATCATTTTCTGTTGGATTCCATAGGTAAATACTTACTGATTCAAAATCTTGATTAGCAATAAAACTACACTTCATCTGCTCCCAATCTCCTTCTTCATGCACTACATATTNTGCNCTTTCATACTGAATATTTTGATTTGAAGCAATTATTAACTTTCCCTTTTCTACACCCTTTTTGCGCCAAACGGAAGAATAAATAATTTCGCCCTTTTTAACAGAATTAAATTTATATGTAGGACCNTATGGTTGCTGCTTATTTAATTTAAAACTAAAACTACCAGTTCTGCTAAAGTCATTAGACCTACATATTGAATTAGATAAAAATTCTGAACCTTCTTTAAAATTATCCTCAGAAATATTTTCCCCACTGCAATCAAGATGGAAATGTGTTGAATCATCATTAATAGAGATACATGAAGAAACAAATAGAATAAATAAAAAAAATATATATTTCATTAGAAAAAATTAGNTGCAAACTTAAAAAAACNAATGTTTATCCTCAATAAGAAAACCTTTATTATTAACCATTAAGAGCAACTACTTCATTAATCTCAGGAATATGACTTTTAAGTAATGTTTCTACACCTCCCTTTAAAGTAGCAGTACTTGATGGACAACCACTACACGANCCNTTTAANACCACAGTAACCTGACCAGTATCTTTATCAAATGATTGAAAATGAATAGCGCCACCATCTTGTTCAACAGCAGGTTTAACATACTCATTAATCAAGTCTACTATTTGCTGATCTGTTTTTGTATTAATAATTGGAGCAATATTGGTTATAGATGTTTTTTTAATTTCTGAATTTTCATCTATTATTTCATGTTCAGGAATTTTCTGAACAGCATCCTCATTTTCACTTAACCACTCTCTTACAAACTCTCTTAATTCCATAGTGATATCATCCCAATCAATCATTTCNTTTTTATAGACTGTAACAAAGTTTTGAGCAATAAAAACTCTAGTAACAAATGGGAAATTAAATAGCGCTTCNGCAAAAGTAGAATATCCTTTTGCATCAGAGGCAGATAAAAACTCCACAACATTACCTGAAGGAACTAACATATAATCTGTCACATATTTCATTGTGTTTGGATTAGGTGTCATTTCTGCATATACTGTAACTGGCTTCATTTTTATAAATTTAAGGCAAAAATATTTAATCCAAAATCATATGAAACCTTTGATCAAAGAAATTAATGGAATAAAACCAAAATTCGGAAAAGATTGCTACTTATCAGAAAATGCTACTATCATTGGAGATGTAAATTGTGGTAACAGATGTAGCTTTTGGTTTAATTCAGTTACAAGAGGTGATGTACATTATATAAAAATGGGAGATGAAGTTAATATTCAGGATGGGGCAGTAATTCACTGTACATATAAAAAAAGCCCAACCAATATTGGTAATCAAGTAACGATAGGGCATAATGCTATTGTTCATGGCTGTACAATAAAAGATAGAGTATTAATTGGTATGGGAGCNATAGTATTAGATAATTGCATTATAGAAAGTGATAGTATTATTGCCGCAGGTGCAGTGGTTACAATGGGAACACATGTTAAATCTGGTGAAATATATGCTGGAGTACCAGCAAAAAAAGTAAAAGAAGGAGACTTTAAAGGCCAGCTTATAGATTTAGCCAATAAATATGTTGAATATTCTAGTTGGTTTAAAAAAGATTAGCCGAAAGAAACCGTTGAAGATTTTAAATTATCTCCATAAAATAATCTTAAATGACTATCAAATTTTTGANTATTTTCTGTTGTTNGGATTTCTAGACTAGAATTAGCACTAATTAAATTGTTTAATTTTGTGTGACGACTCAAATANTTTTTTAATTTTTTTGAAACTAAATCACCTTGCTCAATTAGATTAACTCCAGCAGGTAAAAATTTTAAAATAGAATCTTTTAAAATAGGATAATGAGTACAAGCAAGAATTAAGGTGTCTATTCTAGGTTCTTTATTAAATAATTCATCAATATATTTTTCAATAAAATATTGGCCTCCTTTTTCATTAAAACTATTATTTTCCACCATTGGCACCCACATTGGACAGCTTTTTTGGATAACACTTACTTTTGGATAAAATTTATTTATTTCAATTGCGTAACTATTTGAACTAATTGTCCCATTAGTTCCTAAAACACCAACATATCCAGANTTAGTAAATCGACCTACTTCTTCAGTAGTTGGTCTTAAAACTCCTAAAACTCTTCTGCTGGGGAATAATTTAGGTAAATCATTTTGTTGAATTGTCCTCAATGCTTTTGCAGAAGCAGTATTACAAGCTAGAATAACAAGATGGCAATTCTGATTAAATAAATATTTAACTGCTTGTAGTGTATACTGATAAACTACATCGAACGAACGNGTACCATAAGGAGCTCTAGCATTATCCCCNAGATATATATAGTCATTATTAGGTAATTCTTTTTTTATAGATCTAAGAACTGTTAGACCTCCATAACCAGAATCAAATATACCAATAGGACATTTCATAATGCACAAAAAAAGCCCTAACGGGCTTTTAATAAATTAATTTTCCACAACTGNNATTCCAAGTTTTTTTCTAACCTTATTGCTAATATCTTCCCCACCAGCATAGAGTAATGTAGTTGCTTCATACACATAAGTATACCCTTCTTTTTCAGCTAATTCCTTTACTGCAGTATTTACTTTTACCATTATTTGCTGNAAAAGTTGCTGCTCTTTTTCTTGCAATTTAGTTTGAGCTTCATACTTTTTCTTTTCTAAATTCTGTTGACGCTCCATNAAATCAGCTTCTTTTCTTTGTCTTGTTTCAGCTGACATTCCTTCCATATTTTGTTGGTAATCTTGATAAAACTCTTCAATGAGTTTTTGAAACATCTCTAGTTCTTTCATAATATCACTCTGATAACTCTCTAGCTCTTTTCTTGCTGACTCATAATCAGGCAATTCAAGCATTATTTCTTGAGAATTAACATGACCTAATTTTTGAGCATTAACATTAAAACCAGTAAAAATCAAACAGGCTATTAATATTGATTTAATTGTATTCTTCATTTTATATATTTATTTCTTTAATTTTCTAATTATTGCATCACTTTTATCATACTTAGGATCAGCAAATAAAATATTTGAATTCTTACTCTTATCCAGTACAAAACTATAATTATTATCATCAGCAAGAGACTCAATTGCTTTATAAATTTTTCTTTGAATAGGTTGAATTAATTCCTTTCTCTTTTTAAATAAATCTCCACCTACACCAAATTTATCAGATTGAAACTTTCTTAGTTCATTTTGAAGATTAGCTATTTCTAATTCCTTCTCTTTTTTAGTTTCTTCAGGTAACAATATTTCATTTTTCTTTAAATAATTAATTTCCTTTTCAATTATTTTCATTTTTTCATCTAATTCTTTCTGCCATTGACTAGATAAATCATCAATCTGTTTCTGCGCCTTTTGATAGCTTTCCATTTGTCCTAAAATATATTCAGAATCAACAAATGCAAATTTCTGGCCAAAAGTGTTAAAACCATAAAAATTAAAAACAAATAAGAATAAAAATAATATGTAATTGTTAAATATTTTCATGATTTATAATTCTCCTATGTTCATACCCATTGTAAAATGAAATTGTCCTCTATATCCCTTAGCTTGAATTTGAGAATTATGATTTAATTCACCAGAAGCTCCTGCATCCAAGGGATCAAATCCAAAACCATAGTCTAGACCTAGGAGTCCAAACATTGGTAAAAATACTCTTAAACCAATTCCTGCAGATCTTTTTACTTTAAATGGATTATATTCTTTGTAATTATTCCAAGTATTACCTGCTTCTAAGAAACTAAGTAAAAATATTGTAGCTGAAGGATTTAAACTGACAGGATATCTTAATTCCAAAGTGTATTTACTAATTAACCTATCCCCTGTTGATGAGGATATAGNTTGATCATCATAACCTCTTAGGGCTATAATTTCTCTACCATCAAGACTAAAGCCAGAAAGACCACTTCCTCCTAAATAAAACCTTTCAAAAGGTGGAGCTCCTAAATCTTTATTCCAACCATTTAATAACCCAAAACCTAACCTTGTATTTACCACTAGCTTTTTATTTTTAGATATTGGAGTAAACCAAGAAGTTGTGAACTTTATTTTATTAAACTGTAGAAATTTATACTTTTCTTGATCTTCTAGAGCACTATGATTAGTAAATCCTTCTTTATTCATTAATTCTAATCTTGAATAAGGATAAACACTAGATTTTAACTCTAAGGAAATAGAAGAACCTGATCTTGGATAAATAGTTTGATCTAAGCTATTTCTAGAAATATTCCATCTTACATATGGATTATTTACATAACCATTTGAGAAACTAAATACATTTCCAAAGTTATTTAAATCATAATATTGATACCCTAATTCATAGTAAACACTAAAATAATCATCAGGCCATTTCAATCTCTTTCCTAGTCCTAAAGAAACCCCTGTAATTTTTATAATTCTACGATTTACATTCAGAATTTTTTCACCATTAACATCATTTGTGTCCTGCAAAAACTTTCTATCATAAGACTGAATAGAGTGATATGCAGAAAAAGTAAATGAATTTGGCTTTTTACCACCTAACCAAGGTTCAGTAAAAGACATGTTATAACTTTGGAAAAAATAACCACTAGATTGAGCTCTAATGCTTAACCTTTGGCCATCTCCNGAAGGTAATGGAGACCAAGAACCTTTTTTAAATAATTTTCTTGCAGAAAAATTATTAAAAGTAACACCCAATGTACCTACCAAAGAATTATTACCCCAACCACCTGATAATTCAATTTGATCATTTGGTCTTTCCTCTACAACATATTCAATATCAACAGTACCATCATTTGGATTTGGCATAGGATTTACTGCCAATTTTTCTGGATCAAAATACCCATTCTGTGACAATTGTCNTTGAGTTCTAATTATAGCGTCTCTAGAAAACAAATCCCCAGGATGAGTATACATGTCTCTCAAAATAACATAATCACTAGTTTTGGTATTTCCAGAAACACTTACATTTTTAATTCGAGCTTGTTTACCTTCATATATCTTAATTTCTAAATCTACAGAATCTCCATCAATTCTTTTTTCTGTTGGATTTACTTGAAAAAACAAATATCCATCGTCCATATANAGCGAACTAATATCTGTTCCATTAGGATTCATAAATAACTTAGTATCTANTGTAGCTTTATTATATTGATCCCCTTTTTTAATTCCTAAAATAGTATCTAGCAATCCACTTGAATATTTTTGATTTCCAGACCAATCGATAGTTCTTATAAAATATTTATTTCCTTCATCAATTTTAAATTCAACATTAATTGATTTTTTATCAAAATCATAAATAGTGTCAAAAACTATCTTAGCATCTCTATATGCAAGCTCNTTATACTTACTNATAACTGTATTNTTATCTTGATCAAACAANGAATATTGAAATTTTGATCTTTTAAAAATTCTATACCAATGCTTTTCNTTGGTTTCTTTCATTAATCTCTTAATCTTTTCAGAGGGAAGAGCATTATTTCCAGAAATAATAATTTTATTAATTTTTAATCTTTCTCCTTTANTAANGCTTATTTTAACAATCCTGCTATTATTTATTAAAGTGTCATTAACAGTTGATATGGAAGACTTAGCTTTTAAATAACCCTTTTCAACAAAATAATTTCTTGAAATATTCTTCANCTTCATTAGCAAAGCTTCACTGATTATCTTTCCACTATATAAATCTAAATCATCTCTTANTTGATCNGCTTCAGATTTTGAAACACCAGAAAAGCTATACCTAGACATTCTTTCACGTTCCTTNAGCTTAATTCTTAAAAAAAGATTATTTCCTTGTGTTTTTTCTTTAATTATTTCAACAGAACTAAACAAATCTTGTTCCCATAAATTGGNTATTGCCTTTGAAATTTTTTCACTTGGAATCATTAACCTCTCCCCTCTNANTAATTCTGATTTTTGAATTATCATTTCGTGATCCANNTGAACTACTCCATCAATTGAAATTCCTGCTAAAACATATTCTCTGGGAGAAGATTGATAATCCATGAATTTTTCCTGTCCATAAANATNTTGAANTAGAAAAAAAGAAAAAATATAAATTAAAACTCTATTGATCTTCATTGATTATTTGTTCTGAAGTTTTACCAAATCTTCTNTCTCNNGACTGATAATCTTGAATAGCNTTATAAAAATGCTCTTTCTTAAAATCTGGCCATAATGTTTCTGTAAAATAAAGTTCCGTATATGCCATTTGCCACATTAAAAAATTACTAACTCTATTTTCCCCACTAGTTCTTATTAATAATTCCGGATCAGGATAATCTGCTGTACTTAAATAGGAACTAATTAATTCTTCATTTATTGCATCAGGATTAAGTTTCCCCTTAATAACTTGATTAGCCATTTTCTGAACAGCATTTGAAATTTCCCATCTAGAACTATAACTAAGAGCTAAAATTAAAGTCACCCTATTATTATTCTTTGTTCTTTCTATTGCATCCTTTAAAGCTGTTTGGCAAGAAGATGGTAAAATGTCCACATCCCCAATAGTTCTTAGTCTAACCCCTTTTTTATTAAGCTCATCAACTTCATTATAAATAGATTGAACCAATAAATCCATTAAAGCTGCTATTTCTTCTTTAGGTCGGTTCCAATTTTCAGTACTAAATGCATATAATGTTAAATATTCAACTCCAATTTCACCTGCAGCTGTAAGTGCTTCCCTAACTGAGTTGACTCCATTGGTATGACCAAAAATTCTCATTTCGCCTTTTTGTTGAGCCCACCTACCATTGCCATCCATAATTACAGCAACGTGTTTAGGTATCCTATTATTATCTAAAACAATATCTTTCATTCAAGAGCGCGAATTTCAGTAAAAAGGATGAGAAAAAGAAATTTATTACCACTTAGGACAAGAAGAGTCACTAAAAAGTTCATAAGTTAATACTATTCCACTGACCATATACCAATCTTTGTTAGCCGAATTACCTCTTTGCATTCCACTGTAATCAATAATTTTATTACTTGGACTAAAACTTCCTTCAACAATATCATTCTCTTTTACTCTATTGCTTAAACGAAAAGCTGTTACACCTACATCGCTGTATAACAAATCTAAATCAGGATATGTTCCACTTACATCATCCAAATAATCAGTAAATGTCTTTCTTATTCCATATTCAAAGGACAAAGAAATATGGTGAGTGAAATTTACCTTTACTCCAAAACCAAAAGGGATTACAATTTGGTTTCTTGAATATTTTACTCCTTCAGTTGTTAATGGTTGTAATTCTACCCAGTCTCCATCCAAATTTGCTTTTGGATTTGATCTAATTAAGCCTAACCCCCCAAAAAAGTAAGGTGTACCAAAAGAACCTTTTTCAGGATTGTTTTGACCGGGTTGAAAATCAAAGAAATTAACTTCGAAAACAGATCCTATTTCAATAATATTGTTTTTAAACGACAAATTCCTTCTTATTTTATCAGGAATTCCGGTAATAAAATCATTCGCTTTAATTTGATTATGCATTAAATGGAGTCTAAAAGATGTTCTTTTACTAGGCGAATTATATTTATAGACAACCCCAAGGGCAGATTGTTGTTGAGAATAATGAACAGTGTTTAAATCACCAATATAGTAAGCTCCACCAGCAAAAATCCCATATTCTCTAATCTGGGAGTGAATAACACTGCAATAGATAAAAACAATTAAAAAGCTTATTATTTTTTTCATTCTTTAAAGCAAATTAATACAAAATTATAAGAAAAGAGATAAAATATTAATTTCTTGAGTCTTTTCCCCAAAATAATTTATTTCTAATAGTTTTAAAAAAATTTTGATCTGGGAGCTCAACTAACTTTATAGAAAAATTAGATTTCCTCAATATAATTGGAGCGTTATTCTCCACAGTTAATGACCTACTATCCATTGTAAGTAAAAATTGCCCCTCTCTAGACTCTGTTTGTAATTTTATTTCTACATTATCAGAAACAACCATTGGTCTTAAATTTAAATTATGAGGAGAAATAGGATTTATAATTAAATTGTCAGAACCTGGACTGAGGATTGGGCCTCCACATGAAAGAGAATAAGCAGTAGATCCAGTAGGCGTAGATACAATCAAACCGTCTGACCAATAAGTGTTTAAAAATTCATTATCAACATAAGTATGAATCTTTAACATTGACGAAGAATCTTTCTTGTGAATGGTAATTTCATTTAAAGCAAAGTTGCAATTAACACCATTTAAATCTTCATAATTATAAACTTCTACTAAAGTTCTATCATCAATTCTATACTTATTTTCTTTTATTGCATTGACAGCAGATAAAATATCATCTTGAGTGATGTTTGCTAAAAAGCCAAGTCTGCCTGCATTAATGCCTAGAATTGGTATATTACTATCTTTTATCATAGTGACTGTATCAAGTAAAGTTCCATCTCCACCAAAACTAATTAGTAGTTCAACTTTACTTTCTATCAAATCGTCTCCATCAAAAAGTTGATCATTTTCCTTGTCAAATAAATTGGGAATATT
Organism: Crocinitomicaceae bacterium; assembly: GCA_002721285.1. The sequence goes on along the minus strand of PBJU01000028.1, from coordinate 1,972 downwards.
AGAGAGGTTCTTATGTAAAAATATTTCAGGATTAATATTTTCTCTAACGCAATCTAATAAGGTTTTAATAAACTTGTAATTCTGCTCAGCAATTGATTTGCCATATATACCTATTCTTTTCATTTTTAAAGGTTTAGGTAATTCATTAAATGATTATATCTTTCTTGATACTCATTTTCCATTTCATCATCCGTATAAATCTCATGAATTGTATAATCATATCTAGTAAAAGTCTGTAAAATAGCTCCTAATTTTGTTTGATTAACCTTAATTGTAATCCTTATTTGATTGTTATCATCAAAAGTTTCTGTGTAAAAACCTAAAATCTTACTATTATTAGACTCTATAATTTGTGCAATTTGTGACAATTGGAAATCAACATAATTCATTTGTAAAGTAATTATTGCCCCTGACTGATTGAACCCTAATTGCCTACTTAGAACATTTAATAAGTGTGTACTACTTATTGCTCCTAAAAATTGATTTTTATCATCACAAACTGGAACAATACTAAGTTTATGCCTAGAAATCACATACATTACTTTGTACAAATGAGTATTTTCAGTAACCATTTGTTGTTTGCCAATAAAATTTAAATCCTTAATTCTATCCTTTATATTATTATGATCAAATACCATATTGTCTGAAATTAGCCCAATAAACATTCCATTCTTCACCACAGGAAGATGGTTTACTTTGAATTCATCCATCCAGGAAATTGCTTTTTCCAAAGTCTCATCAGGACGTATTGGAGGAACATGATTATTTACTAATTCTATGGCTTTCATAATAAATTATATTGTAAAAATACGATTAAAGTTACTAATAGAAGAAATTGTCTTGTAATTTTACCGCCTATGACAGCATTAAGTGTAAACATAAATAAAATTGCAACCCTAAGAAACGCTAGAGGAGGTGAAATCCCAAATCTAATTGAACATGCATTAAACATTGAAAAATTTGGAGCAAATGGCATAACTGTTCATCCTAGACCAGATGAAAGACATATAAAATATCAAGATGTAAGACAATTAAAAAAAAATATTACTACTGAATTAAATATTGAAGGTAATCCTAAAGAAAAATCCTTTATTGATTTAGTTTTAGAAACTTCTCCAACTCAAGTAACTCTTGTACCAGATACAACTGGACAATTAACTTCTGATCATGGATGGGACACATTAAAAAACAAAACTTTTTTAATTGAAATGGTAAATTTATTCAAGTCCAAAAATATTAGAACCTCTCTTTTTGTAGATCCAGAAGAAAAATTTATTAAAGGAGCTAAAGACACCGGCACTGATAGAATAGAATTATACACTGAAAGTTATGCTGCAAATTACAAATCAGATAGAGAGAAAGCAATTAGCTCATATATAAAAGCAGCTGAACTTGCTAAAAAACTAGATCTTGGTTTAAATGCTGGACATGACCTTAATCTAGAAAACCTTAAGTATTTTTCATCCAACATTATAAATTTAAAAGAAGTTTCTATAGGACATGCTCTTATTGCAGATGCTCTAAATTATGGAATGGAAAATACTGTAAATATGTATTTAAGAGAATTAAGAAAATGAAGCTACATTTTAAAAAAATTGGAGAAGGAAATCCACTTCTTATTATCCATGGATTATTTGGATCAGCTGACAACTGGGGAACTCTAGCTAAAAAATTTGCAATTAATAATACCGTTTACTTGATTGACTTAAGAAATCATGGTAGATCACCACATAGTACGGAAATGAACTATCACATAATGGCAGATGATTTAAATGAACTTATTTGCGATGAAAATATTTTTAATCCAATACTACTAGGACACTCAATGGGGGGGAAAGCAGCACTTCAATATGCTGAAAAATATCCAAACGTATTAAAAAAACTAATCGTTGCTGATATTGGAATAAAACAATACCCAATGCATCATGATGTTATTATTAGTGGTCTTAAAAATGTAGATTTAAATATTATT
>PBJU01000027.1 GCA_002721285.1 Crocinitomicaceae bacterium | reverse complement strand
TATAATTTACAAAAACACATAAAACTAAACGCAACAATGTTGCATTTGAATTTTGTATTTATATATTTGCCAAAATTTTTTAATCAAATCAAACAAAATGAAAACAAAATTAATACTATCCACTTTATTATTAGGCGCAATTATCTCTTGTAAAAAAGACGATCCAGTAGAACCAGTTATAACAAACGAGCAAGAAGTTATAACTACTCTTAATTATACACTTACAAACTCAAATGACACAACAGATGTAATTACCCTTTCTTTTGTTGATATTGATGGTGATGGAGGAAATGACCCAGTAATTACTGGTGGCACATTAAATGCAAACACTATTTATAATGGATCAATAGAATTACTTAATGAAACAGAAACTCCAGCTGAAGATGTTACTGAAGAAATTCAAGAAGAAGATGAAGATCACCAATTCTTTTTCCATTCAGACACCACAATTCTTCATGTTGACTATGCTGATGTTGATGGTAATGGAAACCCTATTGGATTATCTACATTATTATCTACTTTCAACGCTGGATCTGATACACTAACAATTACATTAAAACACGAACCAACAAAACCAAATGATGGAACTTTGGCAAGTGCTGGTGGAGAAACTGATATTGAGGTTTCATTTCCAATAAATGTCCAATAATTTAAAATTATTATTATTTGCCTGCCTATTTCCACTAGTTAATTTTCAGGCACAAAATTGCAATTATTCTATTAAGGGTAGAGTGTTCGATGAAGGGACTTCTCTACCCTTATCTTTTGTTAATATCTTAATTCAAGAAAAATTAACTGGAACAACATCGGATGAAGATGGGTATTTTGTCCTGGATAAATTATGTTTAGGAGAAATTCATTTAGTAGTCTCTCATATTGGATGTGATCCTAAAAAAATACATATTGAATTAATTAGGGATACCACTATCCGAATTCTAATGCCTCACACTGTTTTAGGAACCATCACAGTAGAAGGCAAGCAAACCGATAACATTAACTTTCAAGCAAATTCTTCTGTTAGTAGATCAACAATTGAAAATAATAGTAATAAAACTTTAGGAGGTTTAATAGAAAATGAATCTGGAGTTAACTTAATGAAAAATGGAAGTGGAATTTCAAAGCCAGTCGTACATGGGTTATATGGAAACAGACTTACCATTATAAATAATGAAATCATTCAAAGTGGACAAGTTTGGGGAAATGGTCATGCACCAGAAATAGATCCGTTAAGTGCTGATAAAATTACTGTAGTAAAAGGAGCTAGTGCAATAGAATATGGTGCTGGGAATTTAGGAAGTATTGTACTATTAGAACAGAAAAAAATTGAAAAAGAACCTCATCTTCATGGACAACTTAATTATGCTTATGAAACGAATGGAAAAGGAAATAATCTAAACTTAAGATTAGAAAAATATTCGAGATTTTTTGCTTGGAGAATTAATGGAACTTTAAAAAAGTATGGGGATAAAAAAACTCCTACTTACTTTTTGAACAACACAGGATATGAAGAAGCAAATTTCTCAGTGAATCTACAAAAATCTTGGAGGGAAAAGTTATTCTTAGACATCTATGGAAGCACTTTCAATACAAACCTGGGGATTTTAAGAGGAGCTCATGTAGGAAACATTAATGATGTAAATAATGCGTTTAAAGCAGAAATACCACATCTAACTGACTCGATATTTAGAAATGATATTGATGCTCCAAAGCAAAAAATACATCACCACTTAGCTAAAATTAAGTTGAAATATTTTTTGAATGAAGATAATATAATTACATTTTTAGTATCCGGTCAACTTAACCATCGTAAAGAATTTGATGTAAGAAGAAGAGGTAGAAGTGAAATTCCATCTGTTGATTTATTACAATACACTTACAATACGGAACTTAAATACACTTATTCTTTTAAAAATTCATGGAAATTTAAATTTGGCAATCAAAATATAATAACAAAAAATACCAACGACCCTAGTACAGGAATTTTACCTTTAATTCCTGACTATAATAACTGGAAAAATGGACTTTTTAGCACATTATCTAGGAACAAAAAGAAAACTGATTTTAAAATTGGTTTTAGATATGATGCTGAACAACAAAAGGTTGCTAAAATAAGCAATGATTTACCAAGAAGGATTATTAGATATGAAAACAATTTTCATAACATTAGTGGATTAAGCTCAATTAAATTCAATATATCTACTAAACAATCATTAACCATTAATAGCGGATATTCAGAAAGAAATCCAGGAATAAATGAATTATATAGTTTTGGATTACACCAAGGAGTTAGCGGCCTAGAGGAAGGCACTGTAACTCTAGAGAATGAAAATGCTTTAAAAAACACTTTAGAATACAGATGGTATCCATCTTCTAATTTTAGCATAAATACTCTTGTTTACCATCAACACTTTAATGGTTTTATCAATTTAATTCCTAAACAAAAAGTAAATGCTGAAGGAGAATTAGTAAATGAAATAAGAACGACCATAAGAGGTGCTTTTCCAGTATTTAAGTACCAACAAACTGATGTAAATATTTACGGCTTTGATATTTCAACTCAATTTTCTGCTGATAATTCCATTTTTGGACTTATTAAATATAGCTTCTTGAGAGGACAAGACATTAAAAATGAAATCCCACTTATTTATATGCCACCTAACAGTTTATTTGGAAGTTTAAAATATCAAATCACTAAAAGTAAAAGACTTAATAAAGGAAAATTTGAAAATACTGAAATAGAAATTAATAACAGGTTTGTTTTTGAGCAGAAAAATATAATTATTGATCAAGATTTTGTTGCACCTCCATCAGCTTATAATCTATTTGGATTTAAATTATCCACTAATTTAATTTTTAGACACTATAAATTAAGATTTTCTGTAAATTCAAATAATTTATTTAATGTCTCATATAGAGATTATTTAAACAGACAAAGATATTTTTCAGATGATATTGGAAGAAGCTTAACTTTTGGTATAAATTTTAAATTTTAATATATTGGATATATGCAGGTGAATAAGATTAAAGAATTACTAAAAAAAAGAAGTTTGAAGGCAACTAATATTCGTATTAGTTTAATTAGTAAAATTGAAAATTATGGATCTGCTATAAGCTATTCTAATATCTTGAAAGAAATGAATCCAATAAACAGAGTTACTCTTTACAGGACAATAAAAACTTTAAAAGAAAAGGGGATAATTCATACTGCATTTAAAGACAAAAATGAAACATATTATGCCTTATGTGGAACTAGCTGTGATAGTCAAGATCATCATGAGCACGTTCATTTCAAATGTTTAGAATGTGAAACCATTACTCCTCAAGAATTAAGCGAAAATGTAAAAATTTCCATACCTAAATATGACATATCTAAAATATCAGTAAATATTGAGGGTATTTGCGAAAGTTGTATTTAAAATAATTAGGGTATATTTTATTCAAAACGGTTTACATATAATAGTTATCTTTATAAATGATATTTTNTATGTATCGTAAGAATTAAATATTTGCAAATTGAATAAATTACTGATTTCTTTCTTTTTTTTATTTCCAATTTGGGTTTTATCACAAGAAGTAAGCAATATTACTTTCCAAAAAGTAGGCAAGAAAGTTGAAGTCATTTATGACCTGTCAACAAGTGGAAGTGGATTCATAGAACTTTTTTACAGCATCAATGATGGTGAATCTTTTAAAGGTCCACTAAAAGCAGTAACTGGTGAAGTAGGAGAAAATCAAAAAAGTGGAAAATCTAAAAAGATTATCTGGGAACCGTTGGCAGAAGATATAGAGTTGGTTGGTAATGTTAAGTTTAAAGTAAAGAATACAAAAAAAATCACGATTAGCGGCTATATAAATGAAGCGGAAAGCGGAGAAAATTTAATTGGCAGTACAGTTTACGATTTAAAATCTGGAAAAGGAACTGTAACCAATGATTATGGTTTTTTTAGTTTAACCCTTCNANAAGATTCTATACAACTCAGAATTAGCTTTGTTGGTTATCAAACCCAAATATTTGAAGATTATCCTGAAAATGACTTAGCAATAAATTTCTCACTAAGTGATCAAATGTTGGATGAAATTGAAATCCTCTCTTCCAAAGAAGAACAAGTTCATTTAAAAACAGAAATGAGTACTATTGACCTTTCTATGGAAAAAGTAAAAATATTACCAGCTCTTTTCGGTGAAAATGACATTATGAAAACTATCCAACTTCTGCCTGGTGTCCAAACCGGAAGCGAAGGAACTTCAGGTCTATACGTTAGAGGAGGAGGTCCAGATCAAAATTTAATTTTATTAGACGGTGTTCCTGTTTACAATGCTTCTCACCTATTTGGTTTTTTCTCTGTATTTAATTCTGATGCTATAAACTCTACTAAATTAGTTAAAGGTGGGTTTCCCGCAAGATACGGAGGAAGATTATCCTCTGTTATTGATATAAAAATGAAGGAAGGAAATATGAAAAAATTTCAGGGACAAGGATCTATAGGATTAATTGCTTCCAAAATATCCCTGGAAGGTCCTATTATAAAAGATAAAACATCATTCATAATTTCGGCAAGAAGGACTTATCTTGATATTTTGGCTAGACCATTTATAGCAGCTGCACAAAAAAATAGCTCCAGTAAAAATACAGGTGGATATTACTTTTATGATTTAAATGGTAAAATAAATCATAAAATATCTGAAAAACACAGATTATATCTCAGTCACTACATGGGAGATGATAGATTTTATTTAGATGTTTCAGATAATTACAGCAATGATTCTATTAATGGTTCCAATACTTTTAATTCAGAATTAAAATGGGGAAATATTATAAGTGCACTCAGGTGGAACTATATGCCTTCTAATAAAATATTTATAAATACTACCCTTAGATACAGTAAATATAATTTCTTAACTGGNATAGGTGTTGATAATTCTGAAACAAATAATGGGATTTCATCCTCAAACAATTTCTCTTATAATTATGTGTCAAATATTATAGATTGGTCTGGTAAAATTGATGTGGATTGGATGCCAAACCCTAATCATTTAATTAAAGCTGGTATCGGAGACATTTACCATACTTTCACTCCAGGAGTTAATACATTACGCTATAATTCTTCAAATGCTCAAAATTCGTCCTCAACATTTGACTCTACTTATGGTGCTCAAATAGAATATGCTCATGAAATTGAAGCTTACATTGAAGATGAATGGACAGTTAACAATAAATTGAAAGGCAATTTTGGATTTCATAGTACTGCATTTATTTTAGGAGATGAACAATATTATTCATTCCAACCTAGAGCTAGTGCAAGGTATTTAGTTAATGATGTTTCCTCATTTAAGATAGGATATGCTAGAATGGCGCAATTTCTTCATTTGTTAACAAATACAGGAATTGGTTTACCTACTGACCTTTGGGTTCCAGCAACTAAAAAAATAAAACCACAACTTTCTGATCAGATTGCCATTGGTTATGCAAGAACTTTCTACAATAAATATGAATTATCTATTGAAGGTTATTATAAAACAATGCAAAACTTAATAGAATACAAAGATGGAGCATCTTATTTTGATGCCAGCACAGACTGGCAAGATAAAGTTCATGTTGGTAAAGGCTGGTCGTATGGAGGAGAATTATTAATAGAAAAAAAGCTAGGAAAAACTACCGGATGGATAGGCTACACCCTTTCATGGACAAATCGACAATTTGATTCCATTAATTTCGGAGCTAAATATCCATATAGATACGATAGAAGACATGATATTGGAATTGCTATTACTCACGAGCTAAATGATAGAATAAACTTTGGAATTGTATGGGTTTATGGTACAGGAAATGCTGTTACACTTTCCAAAGAAGTATATAATTCTTTTAATTCTTCTTTAATAAACGACATTAACAATTTTAATCTTGCCTATCAAAGTAATGAAATAGAACATATATCCAGTAGAAATAATTATAGAATGGCTGCTTATCATAGATTAGATATTTCTATCAATTTTAAAAAAGAAAAATTTTGGGGAGAAAGAACCTGGAGTATAGGGGTTTATAATGCTTATAACAGACAAAATCCCTTTTTCCTAGAATTTTCCAATAATAGTAATGGTGACACTCAACTTTCACAATATAGCTTATTCCCTCTAATTCCTTCCTTTACTTATTCCTTCAAATTTTGATATGATGAAAAGATTAATCCTAATAAGTTTTATATTATCCACCATTATTTCATGTGAAAAAATTATCACTTTTGAAGGAGAAGACATAGTTCCTAAACTTGTGATTAATTCAATTTTTGAAAGTGACTCTGTATTTAAAGTTCATGTAAGTAATAGTAAAAGTATTGTAGGAAATGGAAGTATAACAAACATTATTAATGCCAGTGTTTTAATTAAAAATACAAATGGTAACGTTATTGATTCCCTAACATATCAAAATAATGGATTTTATATAGGACAACAATATCCAGTCCAAAACACAACTTATAAATTGGAAGTGAATCATCCAAATTATAATTCGGTTAATTCAAGTGATGAAATTCCTGACTCTATTTCCATTAATTATATTGATACAAACACAGTTTTAACAAATGGTTTTGAGGAATTGGAAGAAAGAATTGAGTTAACAATTAGTTTTGATGACCCTATTGGAATTCAAAACTTTTATCTTGTTGAATCCTACATAACGGGCCCTTTTAGATACATGTATGATTTTGACACAACATGGAGTAGCTACGATACAACTTTACAAGTTGAAATGATATTAACTGATGAAGTTTTTCAAAACAATGGAAACCCAAAACAGAATAGTGGAATCTTTAATGATTTATTATTTAATGGTCAAACAAAATTACTAAATCTTGAAATTGACAAACAAAATGAAGTATACGCAGATGGTAAAGAGATAATAATTAAAACAGAAAATATAAAATTTTACTTACATAACATATCTCAGGACTATTACTACTACCTAACTAGTTTAGAATTATACAACGACAGGTCTGGAAATCCATTTGCTCAACCTGTTCAAGTGTTCAGCAATATTGAAAATGGATTTGGAATATTTGCAGGTGCTCAAATAAGTAAAATGGAGCTCTAAATTGTTTTTTAACAACCCTATTAAATCTGTTAAATTACATCTTTTCAACATCTTAAAATATAAAGCAAATATAACTTGACTTGATTAGGTGTTTATCATACATTTGCCGCTTTGTAAAATTAACTAGCTAACTCTATGAGACAACTTAAAATCACCAAATCAATCACCAACAGAGAAAGTCAATCACTAGATAAGTATTTACAAGAAATTGGAAGAGAAGAACTAATTACAGCAGAACAAGAAGTTGAATTAGCACAACGTATTAAGCAAGGTGATCAAGTTGCATTAGAAAAATTAACTAAAGCCAACTTAAGATTTGTTGTTTCAGTAGCAAAGCAATATCAAAATCAAGGACTTACTCTACCTGATTTAATTAATGAAGGAAACTTAGGACTAATCAAAGCTGCTCAAAGATTTGATGAAACTAGAGGTTTTAAATTTATTTCTTATGCAGTTTGGTGGATAAGACAGTCTATTTTACAAGCATTAGCAGAACAATCCAGAATCGTNAGNCTTCCTCTTAATCAAGTTGGNTCATTGAATAAAATAAACAAAGCATTTTCAAAATTAGAACAGGAATTTGAAAGACCACCAAGCAGTGATGAACTGGCTACAGCATTAGATTTACCTGAAGACAAGGTCAAAGACACTCTTAAAGTAAGTGGAAGACATGTTTCAGTGGATGCTCCTTTTGTAGATGGAGAAGATAATTCTCTTTTGGATGTTATGGTAAATAACGACAGCCCTAAAGCAGATATTTCTTTAATGAAAGAATCTTTGCAAAGAGAAATTGAAAGGTCCTTATCCACTTTAAGTGACAGAGAAAAAGATGTTGTAATGTTATTTTTCGGAATTGGTATGCAACATGGACTTACATTAGAAGAAATTGGGACTAAATTTGACTTAACTAGAGAAAGAGTAAGACAAATAAAAGAAAAAGCTATTAGAAGGCTTCGTCACAATTCAAGAAGTAAATTATTAAAATCATATTTAGGATAAATAAAATTATGGAAACAATAAAAGTTGGTTACGAAACAAGTTTAAATGACTATGTAAAGCAAGAAAAAGCTGCTGTAGAATTAATTAACACTATTGGAAATTTNATGTTNGANAAAGGNGTTGAATTAGTNTTCTTCAGAAATCACATGGTAGATATTAGCATNAGTGAGTTACTTAACTTATTTGAATATGGTAAAAATGTAGTTAACAAACCTCTTAAAATTGAAATGGTAAATGAGGTAGTTAATGAACTTAAAGAAATGGACCTTGCTCCTTCAAAAATTGACATAGGCAAAATATCCCATGAATACATAGATGAAACCAAAGGTCAAACTTCTATTTCAGATTTTCTAAATGAGAAATTAAGNGGNTTTTTAGGAGAAGAGAATCATAACTTTTCACCTCAAGATGTTATTTTATATGGATTTGGTAGAATTGGTAGAATTGCTGCAAGAGAGCTTATTAAGCAAGCTGGTAAGGGTCAACAACTAAGATTAAGAGCAATTGTTCTAAGAAAAGTAGACGATTTCCAAATAGAAAAAAGAGCTGCGCTTTTAAGAAATGATTCTGTTCATGGAAGTTTTAAAGGAACAATCATTGAAGATTATNAAAACAAATCCTTAATAATAAATGGTCAAAATGTTCATTTAATTCAATCTAATAATCCNGAAGATACGGACTATACTCAATACGGCATTAATAACGCATTAGTTATAGACAATACTGGAGTATTTAAGGATAGAGAAGCACTTGGAAGACATCTTCAAGCTAAAGGAACCTCAAAAGTGTTATTAACCGCTCCTGGAACTGGTGTTCCTAATATCGTTTATGGTATTAACCATAAAGATTTAGACATTGAAAATGAAAATATTTTCACTGCTGCATCATGTACAACAAATGCAATATCTCCTGTTCTAAAAGTGATGGAAGATACTTATGGAGTTGAAAGTGGACATATTGAAACAATTCATGCCTATACAAATGATCAAAACTTATTGGACAATTTCCACAAAAAACCAAGGAGNGGAAGATCAGCAGCTATTAATATGGTAATTACAAGTACTGGCGCCGGAAAAGCAGTTACAAAAGTAATTCCAACTTTANAAGGGAAGCTAACTTCAAATGCTGTTAGAGTACCAACACCAAATGGATCTTTAGCAATTATTAAATTGACTCTAGCTAAAAATTCTTCCGCTGAAGAGATTAATGAAACAATNAGACANGCAGCAATNAAAGGNGATTTAATCAACCANATAAAATATGAAATAAATCAAGAATTAGTTTCAAATGATATTATAGGAAACACATGCGCATCCGTTTTTGACAGTAATGCAACAATAGCATCTAAAGATGGGAAAAACTGTGTATTGTACTCATGGTATGACAATGAATTTGGATACACTAAGCAAGTAATAAGAATTGCCAAATATATAACTAAAGTTAGAAGATTGATTTACTATTAAAATGAATAATCAAAAAGACCTAAATACTATTNTAGGAGAAGACGGACAAAAACTTAGNCCTGTTCTNTCAAAAGATATAAAAAACTATTTGATAGACATCGATGGAACTNTAACAGACGATGTNCCAAATGAAGAACCGGAAAGAATGCTTACCTGCAAGCCCTATCCAGACGCTNTAGANGTACTAAACAAATGGTATGANGAAGGTCATATTATTACATTTTTTACTTCTAGGACTGAAGAACATAGAGAATACACTGAAAGGTGGCTAGAAATGCATAATTTTAAATATCATGCATTATTAATGAATAAACCAAGAGGAGGTAATTACCATTGGATAGACAATCATTTAGTAAAAGCAACAAGATTTCGTGGTAAATTTACCCAACTTGTTAAAGTTTCTAAAGATATTGAAGTATTCAATGATGATTATATTTCTGATTAATTGTATTAATTTTTTAAATTTACAACATTCAAAATTTCAAGATGAAAAAAACAATAATTTTAATTGCAATAATATTTAGCTTTTCTGCTTTATTTACAACAAGTTGCAACAACAATTCTAATTCTGAAGAAAACACAGAAAGCATCTCTACTGAAAAGGTCGATGAACTAAAAGAAGAANCATCACATTCTATTGAAATTGACACTTCAGTTTATGAATATGAATTTATGCCTCCTTCTCCAATTCAAATTGCAGCAATTTTACAAAAAGTAAACATGCCTTATGAACAAGGAATNACTAACCCTCCATCAAATGCTAAGAATTACTCATCCAGACTAAAACAAACTTTAAATTTTGGAGTTTATGCTTGTGATTTAGCATATTGCGTNACAAATGANAAATATGAANAAGCTGCAGAATACCTTAAAGTAAGCAAAGATATTTCTTCCAAAATAGGATTAGAAACCGTTTTCAGAACTGATGGCTTAATAGAGAGGTTTGAAAGTAATATTGGTAATCAAGATAGTATTATGGATATATTATTCCATGTGCAAATGATGACTGATGACTACATTAGCGACAATGATTTAAGAGACCTTAGCGTTATTTACTTTACAGGTGCTTGGGTTGAAGGAATGAATATTGGGACTCACACAATATTAGGAAATAATGACCACAAAATAAGTATGCTTTTGTCTGAACAAATGACTATTGCAAGATCTATAATTAAAGGATTAAGAGCAGTAAAAGATCAAGATGACGCAATTGTAGATTTAACAGACCATATTGAAGAAGTTGTAGATGAATACCACAACTTGTGGTCGGTAAAAAAAGAAGGTGAAAATATAGATTACCTAGATGTTGAATTAGAACATTCAGAAGTTGTTAAAATTTCTGATATGATTCTAGAACTTAGAGAAGAAATAACCATATAAAAACCCATCATGAATTATAAATATATTATACCTGTTTTTATTTTATCATTTTTCGTTCTATTTCCTGAATGCATTTCACAGAAAAACACTTTAAGTCCTTACCAAGAATATTTGATTCAATTAAAAGAGTANAGAAAAAATTGTAGAAANGCANTAAAACCATTTAGATATGATGGATCAGCAACAACACACTTTTCTTACAAAGAATACGATTATTCTAAAGAAATAGAAATAGCAATATTTCAAGATGAAGTTTACAGACTTTCTTTTAATTCAATGGGTATAAAGAATGACGGAATTAAGATTGAAATTTATGACAAACCAAAAAAATATAACTCTAGAACATTACTTTACGAAAAAGAGAATGTAAGTGGAAGTGAATTCACTGTAGAAACAACAGAAATGGTTGAAAAGCTAATTGCTTCNAAAAGAGAAAAGGGTATATCTGAAGAAATTCTAAATCANTTAAGAATTAAAAAACTATACATTGATTATATAATTCCAGCTACTGAAAGAGAAATTGAGGTTGATGAAGAATCTGGAGTTGAATATAAAGTAGTTACNAAGGGAGCAGTTATTCTAGCTGTAGGTTATAACAACCTATAAAAAAGCCTACACCTAATTAAACTTTGCCAACAATAACTTTTTCAATCTAAAAAGCTCATCCCTAAGCATTGCAGCTTGCATGAAATTTTCTTTTTTAGCTTCACGCTCCATTTGTTTCTTAATTTTATTTATACTTTTTTCTAATTCATCCCTTCCCATGTTTTCTACAACAGGATCATGAATTACTAAATTTTCAAATTGATTTAAGTCTTCAATTTCCTCAGAATTTTTCCTATTNGTTAGAAGTTGATTAGAAACTGATTTACTAATTTGCTTAGGGACAATCCCGTTTATTTTATTGTATTCCTGTTGTTTCTCCCTTCTTCTATTTGTTTCACTAATTGTAAGCTCCATTGCTTTAGTAATTTTATCAGCATACATTATAACTCTTCCATCAATATTTCTAGCTGCTCTACCAACCGTTTGAACCAATGCCCTTTCGGACCTTAAAAACCCTTCACTATCTGCATCTAATATTGCTACTAAAGAAACTTCTGGAAGATCCAAACCCTCTCTTAAAAGATTAACTCCAATTAAAACATCAAAAATACCATTTCTTAAATCCTGTAATATCTCTACTCTTTCCAACGTATCAACATCAGAATGAATATATCGTGATCTAATTCCAATTTTAGCAAAATATTTATCTAATTCTTCTGCCATCCTTTTTGTCAATGTAGTAACCAAAACTCTATTATCAATATCAATAACCTTTCTTATTTCATCTAATAAATCATCTACTTGATTAAGCTTTGGCTTAACTGTAATTTTAGGGTCCAACAAGCCTGTTGGTCGAATTATTTGTTCTGTATAAACTCCATCACATTGTTGTAACTCATAATCTGCTGGAGTTGCACTAACATAAATTATTTGATTATGCATTTGTTCAAATTCATCAAACCTCAGAGGCCTATTATCCAAAGCAGCTGGAAGTCTAAAACCATAATCTACCAAATTAACTTTTCTAGACCTATCTCCACCATACATTGCTTTAATCTGCGGAATAGTAACATGAGATTCATCAATTACCATTAAAAAATCATCTGGAAAATAATCTAATAAACAAAATGGCCTATCTCCTGGATTTCTATTATCAAAATATCTAGAGTAATTTTCAATACCAGAGCAATATCCAAGTTCTCTTATCATTTCTAAATCTAACTCTACCCTATTTTGAATTCTTTTTGACTCTAAACTTTTTCCAAGTTCATTAAAGTATTCCATTTGTTTTACTAGATCATCTTGAATTTGAAATATACATTTCTTCACATCATCTTTAGATGTAACAAAAATATTAGCAGGAAAAATAACATATTGATCTTGACTTTCTAGCACTTTCATATTAGTTACATCTAGAATTCCTATTTCCTCAATTTCATCTCCCCAAAAAATAATTCTAACACCAAAATCAGCATAAGCTAAATGAATATCAACTGTATCACCAACAACACGAAATTTTCCTCTAGACAAATCAGTAGTAGATCTTGCGTATAAATTATCTACTAATTGTCTTAAAAAAACATTTCTTGAAATTTGTTGTCCAACATGTATATTAATTATGCTGTTACTAAAATTAACTGGATTCCCAATTCCATAAATACATGACACTGAAGAAACTACAATAACATCTCTCCTACCCGACAATAAAGAAGTTGTAGTACTTAACCTAAGTCTTTCTATTTCATCATTTATAGATAAATCCTTTTCTATATAAGTATCGGATATTGGAAGATAAGCCTCAGGTTGGTAGTAATCATAATAAGAAACAAAATACTCAACCGCATTATCAGGAAAAAATTCTTTGAATTCTTGATACAACTGAGCTGCTAAAGTTTTATTATGAGATAAAATTAGTGTAGGTCTTTGTATTTTTTCAATAACATTTGCTACGGTAAAAGTTTTACCTGAACCAGTTACACCTAATAAAGTTTGAGAAGAAACACCATCATTTACTCCACTTACTAAATCATTTATAGCTTCAGGCTGATCTCCAGTTGGAGAAAAATTGGCTTTTAAATTAAATTCCACAAAACAAAACTAATCAAAACTAAATCAAGCATTCCATATGTTCCATGATTTTAATGCCTGATTTACTAGCATAGAATAACCATTTAAAGTTTGTGCATTATTTTTTTTAGCATTTTTTAGAAACAATGTCTCCGAAGGATTATATATTAAATCAATTATTAAATGTTTGCTCCCCATTGCATGGTAAGGGATATTAATGACTTCATTAACATTTGGATACATCCCTATTGGCGTAGTATTAATAATTAATAAGTGATGGCCAACCATATGTTCATTAAGATCATTCCAAGAAAAAGAATTTTCATCATTCAAATCAGGATATCTAGAAATATAATTTACATCTATATTATAACTTTTCATAACATGAGAAACCGCTGAACAAGCTCCACCTGTACCTAAAACAAGTGCT
Organism: Crocinitomicaceae bacterium; assembly: GCA_002721285.1. The sequence continues at coordinate 2,304 of PBJU01000027.1, read as the reverse complement.
CTTTCATGGTGAGATTTTAAATATGGCTTAATCATATGATGAAAACCGTGTACATCAGTATTAAAACCCTTTAATGACACTAGTTTTTTATTTTCATAAATAGGAAGTATAGTATTTACCGCCATAATTTCCTTTGAAATAGAATCCATTTCATCTAAATGCTTTATTACCGTATTTTTATAAGGGATAGTAACATTAATTCCAGATAAAGAATTATTTTGAAAAATAGACTTTACATAAGAAATATCACTAATCTCATAGTTTTCATATTGAGCAGGAATACTTTCATCTAAAAACTTTTGGTTAAAAAATTTTTTAGAAAAAGAGTGAGATAATTTCCTGCCAATTAGACCAAATTTTTTCAATTGTTTTCAGATTTATTTTTTAAATAAAAACCCATTTTCTCAAATCCAAAAACCATAAAAAATCCAACTACTATAAATAGAACTAACATCCAATCAAAGGNATTAAATTCAGGAAACACCCAGTCTTTATAACCAACNATAACTTCCTTNATTTCNNCTCCTTTATTTACTTCTTCTCTAACAATTGTCTTCCATGGCCATATTGTAACTAATGATCCAAAAATAAAACCTGTTAATGAACTAAGAGTTACATCTTCAAACCTTTTCAGTAAAAAAGAAATTAAATTAGATAATATTATAAATCCAACAATAGCTCCCAGAAAAACTACACCTAAAACTTTAAAATTAAACTCCTGAACAGAATCAATCATAATTAAATAATAATTACCCATTAATATCAAAACAAATGANCCAGANAGNCCTGGCAACAACATGGAACTCATTGCAATTATACCACANAAAAAAAGATATAGAATATCATCACTTTCAGAAGCTGGTTTGACCATAACTAAAATTATTGCTATGCAGCAACCTATTATTCCAGATAAAATAGAATTAAAATTCCAATTTTTAATTGTCTTTCCCACGTAATAAACTGAAGCAAGTATTAGTCCAAAAAATAATGCAAATAAAATGGGTTCATAGCCGTGTTTTATAGTTTGACCATTAACTTTTCTTTCTAATTCAATAACCCACTTAAAAAACTTCCCCAATGAGACTATTCCAACAATTGCCCCAAAAAATAAAACGAAAAGAAATCCAATATTAATTTGAGAAAAAAGAGCTTTGAATTTAAAGGATAAAAGTAATTTAACTGCTTTTCCATTAAATGATTTTAAAGTAGAAATTAATTCATTATAAATTCCTGTTATTAAAGCTATAGTCCCACCCGAAACACCTGGAATNACATTAGCTGCACCCATTCCAAAACCCTTAAGAAAGAGTAAAATATACTGCTTCATATTATTTGATTTCTAACCAAGCTTTAAATCCACCTTCTAAAGAATAGTAATTTTCTTTATATAAGTTATTCATTTGNAAAAACTTTAACATGTTAGATGATCTTTGTCCTGATGCACAATGAAAAACTATTTTTTCATGAAATGGTATTTCATCCAATCTATCTANTAAATCTCCCATAGGAATATGTATAGAATTAGTTTTACCATCAATTTCAATTTCATACTTTTCTCTAATATCAATAAGTTGGACACTTGCATTACTATCAAAAAGTAACTTAAGCTCTGCAGGACTAATAGTATTAATTTTCATNTTGGCAAATATAAAGATTTATTATTGCGGCTTTCTTTGAATAANGACATCCTTAGGTAAAAAATTAAAAAAAGTATCNCCTCTTAATCCAAGTCTAAGGGTTTCAAGGGGTAAAACATCATTTGGAGCTATATTACCCAAATTAACATTTTGATCAAATAAATTAATAAACCAAGATTGTTGCTTTTTAGATGGGGATTCCCATAAAATTTTTAANGGGTCTATTTTAGATATAATCATATTAATAAGTAATGTATGAGGTGATCCATTTGGTCGAAATATTCCTACTGAACCACTTTCTCTTCCCTCAGCAATTACTTTCCAAGAACCAGCTTCCAATTCATTTGACATCATTTTTATCCATTTTGAAGGACTAACTAAAATGCCTTCTTCTTTTGATCCAACTTCACTTAAAACAGAATAATTCGAAGAATATTTGTGAATTAATTCACATTTTTCATCATGATCTAAAACAATTGATCCGTCTGAAATTTCAATTAAATTTAAACCCATTTGGTCAACCAATCTAAAATAATCATCCATTTGTCCTCTCACGTAATAAAGTTCAAACAATGTCCCTCCAAAGTAAGGTTTAATATTTGAAGCCTTAAGCAACTTAATTTTTTCCTTAATGTTTTTTGAAACTAAAGCTGTCCCAAAACCAAAC
>PBJU01000026.1 GCA_002721285.1 Crocinitomicaceae bacterium | reverse complement strand
GGTTTATATGGAAATCATGTTTCTGACATGTACTATGCTGAATATGATGGGAATGGAGATTTTTATGCAGATGTTTACTATGGTAGGTTCTCTTCGTCCGACACTNCACAAATNCAAAATATGGTAAATAAGTCTATTNATTATGAAAANTATAATTTTCAAGACCCTTCATTTTTATCTGAAGCAGTTATGATATCTGGTGTAGATGCTGCTATGGCACCNACNTATGGTAATGGGCAGATAAATTATGCTAATCAATATTANACTAATTTATCTAACGGAATTAACTCNCATACTTATTTATATCCNGCATCTGGTAGCTCATCTTCCCAAATATTACAAGATATTAATAACGGATGTTCTTTTGCTAATTATACAGCTCATGGTTATGGTCAAGGTTGGGCNGATCCTGCTTTTACTTGTACTGATGTTCATTCTATGACTAATTTTGGTAAACCTGCAATGATGATTGGTAATTGTTGCCAGTCTAATAAGTTTGATGATCCAGAGTGTTTTGGNGAGGCTTTGTTGAGAGTNGATAATAANGGTGCNATNGGNTATATAGGAGGATCTAANAATACCTATTGGAATGAAGATTANTGGTGGGCTGTTGGNGCTGGAAATATTGAAATTAANCCAANATATAANGNAAATAATCTTGGCTTTTTTGATAGATTATTTCATTCAAACGGAGAACCTATNTCTGACTGGTATACTACTAATGCTCAAATAATGATGGGTGGAAATTTAGCAGTTACTCAAGCNGGAGGTGCTGATGCTTATTATTGTGAAATTTATCATTTAATGGGTGACCCTTCTATAATGACTTATTTTGGAATTCCTAGTCCTCTTTTTGTTCAACATGATCCAGTAATTCCAATTGGGATGCCATCTGTTGATGTAGTTACTGAAGAAGGTGCATATGTTGCCTTAAGTCAAAATGGTGTTTATATCGATGCAGGTTTAGTATCTAATACAGGGACATTAAACTTAGATATTTCTTCAATAGCATCAATGGACTCTATAGAAGTTGTTGTTACAAAGCAAAATAAGGAACCTTATTTTGGAGTTATTCAGATTATGACTGCAAATGGTATTTTCTTGTCAAATTCTGATAATAATTTTGTTGATGTGATTGGAAATTCAAATGGTTTAGTTGATTTTAATGAAACAATTGATGTTGATGTTACTATTAAAAATTTTGGTAATGTTGATGCAAATGGTGTATATGCTAAATTAGCTTCTACAAGTAGTAATGTTAATATATTAATTGACTCTTCTTATTGGGGGGCTGTTTCATCAGGACTTAGTATTCAAAATCTTGCTGCTTATAGATTTTCAATTGACGGATTTGTTGAAGACCAACAAATTATTCCATTCCAATTGGAAATTATGGATGATCAATCAAATATTTGGAATGCTAATTTTCAAATTACAGTAAATGCTCCAAATGCCAATCCTATTTCTGTTGTAGTAAAAGATTCGTTATTTGGTAACTTTAATAATAGACTTGATCCAGGAGAATCCTTACAATTATCCTTGCCAACTATTAATACGGGTCATGCAGATAATATTCAGTTAACTGGAAATTTATCATGTAATTCAAACGATATTCAGTTTGTAAATACTTCTTTTAATTTAGGTTCTTTAGCCGTTGGTCAACAGTTAGAATCTGTATTTGATTTGATTATTGATTCTAATATTGTACCCGGATCAATAGTGACTTTTACCTATGAATTATTAGATAGTGGATATGCTAATCAATATGAATTTGATTTAGTAGTAGGATTAGTTGTGGAAGACTTTAATAATGGTACTATTACAACAAATGGATGGACTAATAACTCAAATTTTATATGGGTAATGGACTCTTTAGTATTTTTCAATGATAATTATTCTTACAGGTCCAGTAATAATGCGGATCAAACATCCTCTATTTTACAACTTGATTTAGATGTAGCTCAAGAATCTGATTTAAGTTTTATGAAAAAGGTTTCTTCTGAATCAGGGTATGATTTTCTTAGATTTTTTATAGATAACAATGAAGCTGATTCTTGGAGTGGGGAAGATGATTGGTCATTAGCTACTTATTTAATTTCTCCTGGTTTGCATCACTTTGAGTGGGTATATGAAAAAGATTTTAGTGTTAGTGATGGTCTTGATGCAGGTTGGATTGATGAAGTTACTTTTCCTATAACAAATGGACCTAATCTTTCTGTTTCGGAAAGATGGAATGATGTCATTTTAATATATCCTAACCCAGCTTTCAATTTCATAAATATTGATTTAGGAGGTTTTTTATGTTCAAATATTGAAGTTTTTGATATTTACGGAAGATTGATAAAAGATAATTTTAATATTAGGAATAATAATGGAATAATTTCATTTCCAATAAATAATCTTAAATCCGGAGCTTATTTTGTTAGAATTANCTCTAAAAAGGAGTCCATTTCCAAAAAAATAATAATTAAAAAATAAGGAAGTTTATTCTTCCTTTCTAGTTTTATTTCCAGTGTTGAGGAAAAGTGCTAATTGTAAACGATCTAGGTCTAATTCACCTGCCCTGTGCCTAAGATAACCAGCTTGAATGTTCATGTTTTTATTTAATTGGAAACCAATTGCCCCAAATAGTCTGTTTTGATCAAATGGAGTTTCTGAAAGATTTAGAAATATCTCATCATAAAAAGAAAGGAATAATGGGAAGTCTTTGTTTTTGGAAAGTGGAATTTTTAAGGAAAGCATGTATCTAGCTCTATTCTTGTAAGTCGTAGTATCATTCTTTTCTATCCACCTTTGTTCAAGTCGATATCGGTGTCTTATACTGACATTTCCTACTTTGTTTCTCAATATAAATTGTTGCCAAATTCTATTTTCAATTTCCATATCATTTCCCCATCCTTCATCAAAACCTTTTTGTGTTGGAATTAAGGCATAACCAGCAGTAACCATTGAGTTGTCATCTATTTTATAATTAAGCCCNGCTCTAGGCAGTAATTGAAAAAAATTACTAGAAGTCTCATAAGTTCTNAATTGAGTTTCATAATGAATACTGAGTTTTTCGTTCAAGTGATGAGTTCCAAAGTACATTAACCAACTTCCTAAGTTATCTTCCTTAGGGTTAGAACCTTGTCGATTTATATTGGTTTGTGAAGTTATTGTGTTTGATAAAAACACAGAAAATATTAAAATAAAAGTTGTTCTTTTCATTTTGATTTTATTTTTAATTAATCCATTTACCATTTATCATACTTCTTTCAATATGATTTTGACCAAAAGAGTAGGGCATAAACCCGTANGAAGAAATATTACTTGTTATATTGATATTTGCAAATTTACCTATAGTTATTGACCCAGTATTTTTTGCAATTTCCATTGCATATGCACCGTTTATTGTACTTGCGTTTATTGCTGCTTCTGGAGATATTTTCATTTTTATTGCTGCTAATGCATTAACTAAATTCATGTTTCCATTTGGAGATGAACCAGGGTTGTAGTCTGTTGCAAGAGCAAAAGGAATATCTTGTTCAATAAGTTTTCTGGCAGGAGCAAAAGGAATATCTATAAAGAAAGAGCAGGAGGGAAGTAGTGTAGCAATTGTATTACTTCCTTTTAAAGATTTAAAATCAATCTCTTTCATTACTTCAAGATGATCTACCGAAATTGCATTCCATTCAATAGCTTTTTGAATTCCACCAATACTTGTAAACTGATTGACATGAACCTTTGGTTTAAGTCCATATTTTGTTCCAGCCTCCATAACTTTTTCCATATCTTCTACTGAAAAATAATTGGTTTCACAAAAAANATCAATGTATTCTGCCAGACTTTCTTCCTTGATGTTTGGAAGCATTTCATCAATAACTAGTTTAAGATAGTTTTCTTTATTGTTTTTATATTTTTTGGGAACTGCGTGGGCTCCTAAAAAGGTAGATTTTATTGTAATATTGTATTTTTCTTTTAAACGTTGAATTACCCTTAACATCTTAAGCTCTCCATCAATACTTAAACCATAGCCACTTTTAATTTCAATAGCACCCGTACCCATTTTCATTACTTCTTCTAGCCTTCTAGATGCTGAATCAAATAAATCATTTTCAGATGTGTTTTCAAGTAGGTTAGCTGAATTAAGAATTCCTCCACCTCTTTCTGCTATTTCTTCATAACTTAATCCGTTTATTCTATCTATAAATTCTTTTTCTCTTGTTCCAGCAAAAACTAAATGAGTATGTGAATCATTCCAGGATGGGAGAACTACTTTTCCAGAAAGATCAATAATATTATCANTATCTTTTATATTTAATTCATTCATTAAACCGAAACCTGATATCTTTTCATTTGTGATTTTTAGATAAGCATTTTCTAAGGTGTTTAGTTTATTCATTTGATCTCCACTAATCTTAATTTTTTCAGTAGGGAGAATTCCAACGAGTTGTTTTATGTTTATTAATATAAGGGATGGATTACTCATATATTTGTTTTGTTTAGGCTCCATGCTTGAGGTTTGTCACAGAAATAAGTTTTTGTTTTTTTCCAAATTTCTTTAAATGTGNATGATTCTCTATANTTTTCTAAGTCAGAAATTTGTTCCCAATGGCTGTATGTGAAAAAGATGTTTTCATTTCCGCTTTCTTTTAGTAATTCAACGTGATTACATCCCTCAAAATTTAAAATTTTGTTTTTATTTTCCTTAAATAAATTTGTGAAATCATCAATGTGACTACTGCTTATACTTAGTTTAACTATTCTTATTATCATCAGTTCTCAAATTCAATTGTGATAATATCATTTATTAAAATGCCAAAAAGTTGACTAGCTCCACCACCAGAACCATGTACGCCTTTATTAATAGCGATTTCTAAAAAACCACTACTGCCGAAAATTGCAACTCTTTCTCCCTCAGAAACTTCATTGTAGTTGTTGTGTATTTTGTTTATAGTGTATTCAGATTTTCTTAAAAATATTTTAAATGGTCTATTTTTTCTTTCTTCCTTAAAAGTGTTTTTAGAAATATTAGTAATTAAGTTTCCATATTTATCTATGTAACAAACCATTCCTTTGATACTGTCTTTATCAATAATTGGCCTAAAAAGTTTTTTGGTATTTATTTTGTCAATAGGTTTTCCAACAAGAGCGGGTAATCCACCTCTTGCTAGATGGCATGCTATTGGAACGAATATATCTTTAGTAGGAAATGAAAAATCAATTAAATCATCATTTTTATTTATTTTCCATGCTCCATCAGGTTGCTTGTCAAAAATTAGTGAAAATATACCATTGTCAGTACCAATAAAATACTGATCATAATTTTGAACAATGATATGATTAGTATCATCATTAATCTCTGAATCTATACCAATTATATGAACAGTGTTCTTAGGAAACTGTTTAAAAGTATTTTTTATTACAAATGAAGCATGAATAATATCAAATGCCGGTATATCATGACTAATGTCAACTATATTAACTTGAGGAAGTTGACTATAAATTGCTCCTTTTATTGAAGCAACATAGTAATCTTTGAGCCCCATATCAGATGTTAAAGTAATTAACATGATTTTTTTGATTTATTTTATCTCTATCATTACATTTGTCAACCAAAATTACAATAATTTATAATCAAAAACTTTAGTTTTTTGGCAGAAAAAAAAATTGATATTACAAATTTAGACCAGTCCCAAGTATTTGGACATAAAAATGAAAATTTAGAAATCATTAAAAAGGGTTATTCTAAATTAAAATTTGTTCTAAGAGGAAATAATTTAAAAATTATTGGAGATGATAAAACTATTGAGGATTTTTCCAATTTGTGGGATTTAATAGAAAAGCATTACAGTAGTTTTAATCAACTTTCTCAGGGGACATTAAAATCTATGTTAGATAATAAATATGTTTTGGATAAAATTGATTTCTCTCCTAAAAACATTCTCCTTTATGGAAACAAAGGGAAAGTTATAAGATCTAGAACTGTAAATCAATATAAAATGGTCCAATCAATTGCTAAGGATGATTTGTTATTTGCTATTGGTCCAGCTGGTTCTGGAAAAACATATACTGCTGTTGCATTAGCTGTTAGAGCACTCAAAGAAAAACAAGTTCAAAAGATTATTTTAACTCGTCCAGCTGTAGAAGCAGGAGAGAATTTGGGCTTTTTACCAGGAGATTTAAAGGAAAAATTAGATCCATATCTTCAACCGCTATATGACGCTTTAAGAGATATGATTCCAACTGAAAAACTTGCTGAATATCTAGAGTCAGGGGTTATTCAAATTGCACCTCTTGGTTTTATGAGGGGGAGAACATTAGATAAAGCATTTGTAATATTAGATGAGGGTCAAAACACAACTGAAAGTCAATTGAAAATGTTTTTAACTAGAATGGGAAGATCAGCAAAGTTTATTGTAACTGGAGACGTTACTCAAATTGATTTGCCTAAAAATCAGAAAAGCGGTTTAAAATTAGCTTTNGATCTNTTTAAAAANCAAAAAGGAATTAACATTGTAAAACTTAATGAGGATGATGTAATTAGACACCCACTTGTTAAGGTCATAATTAAATTATTTAAATAAAAAAGGATGAAAGCTATTACCAACACAAATTTTAATTTTCCTAATCAAAAAAGTGTNTATCATGGAAAAGTAAGGGATGTGTATAATATAAATGACCAATTTTTAGCAATGGTTGCAACTGATCGTATTTCTGCATTTGATGTTGTTTTGCCTAAAGGTATTCCTTTTAAAGGCCAAGTTTTAAACCAGCTAGCTGAGATTTTTCTTAAAGCTACGGAAGATATTGTTCCTAATTGGAGAGTTGCTTCACCTGATCCAAATGTTACTATTGGACACTTTTGCAAACCATTTAAAGTTGAAATGGTAATTAGAGGATATCTTACTGGTCATGCATGGAGAACGTATAATTCAGGAAAGAGAATATTATGTGGTATTGAAATGCCTGATGGTATGATTGAACATCAAGAATTTCCTATGCCTATTATTACACCCTCGACAAAAGCTGATCAAGGCCATGATGAAGATATATCTAGAGAAGAAATTTTAGAAAAAGGGATAGTTTCTGAAGAGGATTATGTTCAATTAGAAAAATTTACAAGGCTACTTTTTCAAAGAGGAACAGAAATAGCTGCAGAGAGAGGATTAATATTAGTGGATACTAAATATGAGTTTGGAAAGAAAGATGGTAAAATTTATTTAATTGATGAAATACACACTCCAGATTCTAGTAGGTATTTTTATAAGGATGGTTATTCTCAAAGACAACAAGCTGGTGAAAACCAAAAGCAGTTAAGTAAAGAATTTGTTAGAGAATGGTTAATGGCTAATGGTTTTCAAGGAAAGGAAGGTCAATCTATTCCTAATATGAATGATGAGTTTGTTAATTCTGTTTCTGAAAGATATATTGAACTATTTGAAAAAGTAAGTGGGAGGTCTTTTAGTAAAAGTAACGTTAATGACCCTTTATTAAGAATTAAGGAAAATATAATAGATTTTTTACAAAAAAATTAATTACTTGATTTTTANTCTAAATCAAGTTTATGTCCCATTTTGTATTTTTTGGTTTTCATNTATTCNACNTTATGAATATTACACTCAACTTCAATTTTAACTGTTGAAGTGATTTCTAATCCATAACCAATTAAACCTGTTCGTTTTTTTGGATTGTTAGATAGTAATTTCATTTTCCTAACTCCTACAGATCTAAGGATCTGAGCTCCAACTCCATAGTCTCTAGCATCCCCTTTAAAACCAAGTTTCAAGTTGGCTTCTAATGTATCATAGCCATTTTCTTGTAGTTTATATGCTTTTAATTTATTTAATAACCCAATTCCTCTGCCTTCTTGATTCATATAAATAATTACTCCTTTTCCTGCCTCATTAATCATTTTCATTGCAGATTCTAATTGGTCTCCGCAATCACACCTAAGAGAGCCAAGTATGTCTCCTGTAAAACAAGAAGAGTGAACACGAACTAATACAGATTCATTTTTATCCCATTCACCTTTAACAAGTGCTAAATGCTCTTCTCCAGTTGTTTTTTGTTTAAAGGCTTTAAGTTTAAAATCTCCAAATTTAGTAGGCATGTCTACTTCTACAACTTCTTCAATTAGAGATTCATTTTGCATTCTATATGCAATTAAATCTTCAATTGTTACAATTTTCAAATCAAATTTCTTTGCAATTTTTATAAGTTCGGGAAGTCTAGCCATTGAACCATCTTCGTTCATTATTTCAACTATTAATCCAGCAGCTTCAAATCCAGCTAGCCTGCTTAAATCTACAGCTGCTTCAGTATGGCCAGCTCTTATAAGAACTCCACCAGCCTTTGCTCTTAATGGAAAAATGTGTCCTGGTTTTCCTAGATCTTTTGGTTTAGTATTTGGATCAATAAGTGCTTTAACTGTTTTAGCCCTATCAGTAGCTGATATTCCAGTAGAACAGCCGTTTCCAATTAAATCAATTGATACTGTAAAAGGAGTGTCAAAATGAGAATTATTTGAGTCCACCATCATTTCTAACCCTAATTCATCACATCTTTCTTCAATTAATGGTGTACAAATTAGGCCTCTTCCGTGTGTAGCCATAAAGTTAATAAGCTCAGGATTTGCGTTTCTTGCAGCTGTTACAAAATCGCCTTCATTTTCTCTGTCCTCATCATCAACAACAATAACGATCTTCCCTTTTTTTATGTCTTCTATAGCTTCTTTTATAGTATTCATTCTGCTGAAATTTTTACAAATTTATATTATAATTTAATCTTTACCATTTTGTTTTGGTTTAAATAATTTTAATAGTTTTTCATTTGACTTGTGCCAATTAAAATTTTCTATAACATATTTTCTTCCTTCAAAAGCTAATTGGTTTCTTAATTCTTTATTTTCTAGACAACTTTTAATATGCATAATGTATTCATCACTATTATTTCCAATTAAAACATTTTTATTATGTGTTGCTTTTAATGAATTATTAGCAAGTTTAGATGTAATGCAGGGTATTTCAAGACTCATTGCTTCAAGAAGTTTGTTTTGTAGCCCAGTTCCTATAGACATTGGAGCGAAAAATATTCTCCCACTACAATATGCTGTTTTTATATCTTCCACCCATCCTTCTATATCAATATGCTTATTAGCTAATTTGTTAATTTTATTTACAGGATTACTTCCTGCGATAAGAACTTTAAGGTTAGGGTAATCTTGGACAAGTTCTGGTACAATTGTTTTAGAAATATATAATGCTGCTTCTATGTTAGGAGCATAACTTAAATTTCCTATAAAAACTAAATCATATTTCTTCTGAGTAATTTCTTTAGATTGAAATAATTTGGAATCAATTCCGTTAGGTATAATATTAATTTTTTTGTTGTTTAAATGTGGTATCTTATCTCTGTCAGTATCTGAAATTATCACATGGTTATCAAAAAATTCGTAAGCTAAATTTTCAAAGTTTCTTAGTCTATCATATTCAATTTTAAGAATAGGTTTCATCCATAAATTTGACAAGGGAATTCTTTTTTTTATCCCATTAGAAAGAGCATCCATATAATCTATAGTTGATGGGAATTGATGTTGGTTTTTTAAATAAAGTGCAGTTCTTATCAATTGACAAAAAATGTGATCTGGTTGTACATTTTTTATTATTTGGTTAATTTTTTTTTGAATTTTATAGCTGTAAAAATAATTTACTTGAAATGGTTTATTATTGAAAAAGGATCTGAAAAGGTTTAAAATTATTTTTAATTTTTTTAACTTAAAAACATGAATACTAGAACAATAATCTCTAAGTTTTGATAGCTCATAATCTTTAACATCTTTATCTGATAATGATATTAGATGAATATTATTGCTTTTTGCTAGTTCAATAATTTGATAATATGCTCTTAATTTATCCCCTTTGTTTATTGGATAAGGAAATCTAGATGTAATAAATATGATTTCCATCAAATTGAATTAAAAAATTGAATTAAGTTAGTTGATATTTTATTTTGATCGTAGAATTCACTTACGTGTTTTCTTGCGTTTTCCCCTATGTCTTTAATTCTGTTTATATCAAGAGATAATTCTAATGCTTTTTCGGAAAAAGTTATAGCATCATCAGCTATTATAATGTTTATATTATCCCTGTAGTTTAAGCCTTCTGCACCTATTGATGTTGAAATTATTGTTTTACTTAATGCCATGCCTTCTATTATTTTCACTCTAACTCCACCTGCGGATAGTAGAGGTACAAGCATAACGTCATAACTATTCATGAATTCAATAGCATCTTTAACGTTCTTGTGGTTGTGAACGTTTGGAATTTTTTTGTTTAAAATCCATTCTGGCATTTCTTTTCCAGCTAAATGTAATTCTGCATTAGGTAATTTATTTAAAATACTTGGCCAAACTTCCTCCAGTAGCCAAACAACAGCTTCTTGGTTAGGTTTCCAATCCATAGCCCCAAGGTGGAAAAATTTAATAATAGAGCTATGGGGATTCTTTCTAGCATTGTAATTGTTAATATTAATACCAAATGGAATTGTAGTCGTTTTAGATGGGTAATTAAGATTTTTGTACTTTATTTCATCGTCTTTACTTATTGCCGCAATACCATCAACTTCTTTTACAATAGTTGTTTCATAAGATTCAAGTTGCTTAGAAAGTAAGTTAAGGTATATTTTTTTTGCTGGATTAATAGTTTCTTTAGCAAGTCTTTTCCATATAATATGTTCTAAATTATGAGATCTTAGTACAATTTTAGATTTTGAATGATCTCTAATTGTTTTTATATATGGTGTTGTAAATAGACTTTCGAGTAGAATAATATCGAAATTACCTTCTTTTAAGGTTTTTATAAGAAGATAATTAAAGTCTGGAGAAAAAAACCTTGATACATTGTAAGAATCGAAGGTTACCAAATTAGAGAATGCATCTACAATGTTGATTTTGGTGTCCACATAAACATTTTCAATTTTTGTGTTTTTAACAAAATCTTTAGGGATATTTGTAATATTAAATGGGTGTTTTGCTGTGCTAATGGTTAGTATTTTAAGATTGCAACCATTATCTAATAAACCATAAGAAATATTTTTAATCGCAATACATCCACCGTCAATTGCTGGAAAAGGGGGTTTATGACATATTTGCAATATGTTCATATTTTAATGATTTTAGTAATTAATTTTTTGTACCAATCAATGTCAAAGATTCTAGCATCTTGATTTGCTTTGATAAATATAAAAATTGATACAGGTGTAATACAAATAGCGCTTAGCCACATTCCTGTATTTGGATCTATATTATAATTAGACGCCATTTCTTCACCGGCTCTTGTAAGCATAAAATACACTAAAAAGATTAGAATTGCTGTGATAACAGGCCATCCGAGCCCACCTTTTTTAACAATTGCTCCTAAAGGGCCTCCTAAAAAAAACAGCATAAAAACAGCATAGGAAAGTGTAAATTTTCTATTCCATTCTATTGTTAAATCAGTTTTGTAATTAGAAATTGAATTTTCTTTCTTCCTTACAAATTTAATTACCTTATAAAGGTTATTTAATTTTCTAATAGCAGATTTGTAATCTTTATTTAGTTCTGTTTTGTTTTGTTCATTTGTAATAATATGGAGAAAGTTTTGATTAAGATTGTTTTGACTATTTAAAGAGTCATTAAAAATTGAAAATTCTTTGAATAAAAAATCTTCTATTTTTTCATTTTCAATTTTCATCTGTTTATCTAAAGAATCGTTTATGTCATAAATTTGATTTAGACTAAGGAGGTATTTGTCTCTTTTGTAGGAGTTTTCACTTGTTCTTTCAAATTCAAAAGAGTTCAATTTAAAACCAATTATAGATTGTTTGAAATTATATTTAGTAAAAGGAGTTTTTGAATCTGCAAATGATTTTGGATTCCATTCTTGAACCATGTAGCCATCAATTAATTCTAATTCTAATTTAGATTTGTTTTCTGGGTTGACTAGCCTTCCTTTTTTTGCTCTTATAACTCTTTTGTAATCTCTTGGATCTTTTCTGTATGACCATCCTCCCAATGGTTGAGTACCTAAATTACTATGGTCATATATAAGAATATCTTTGAACTCATTTCCTTCTTTGTTTTTTTCTCCAATTCTAATAGCAAAATTATCAGATTTAAAAAAAACTCCTGGCTGTAGAACTAATGCAACTTTTGTGTTTTGAATATCGCGTAATAAAACTTTCATTTTAAAATTGGCTATTGGCCAAAGGCTATTGGTGAAGTAAAAAGCAAAAAGAGAAATAAAAAAAATGACAAGCATAAGTGGTTTCATTATTTTATATAGAGAAAACCCAGATGACTTAAGAGCAAGTAATTCGTTTTTTTCTCCAAGACTTCCAAAAGTCATTATAGAAGCAAGTAACACAGATAATGGAAGTGCCAAAGGAACCCAATTAGCAGAAGCATAAATCATTAATTCTAAAATGATTTTCCATTCGAGACCTTTACCCATTAGGTCATCAATGTAGAGCCATAGGAACTGCATATCCAATATGACCATCCATATTATAAAATTTAACAGAAATGGACCACTAAAGGAACCGATGATCATCCATCCAATTCTTTTCAAAGTAGTTGGGTTTAATTTATTAGGTAGGGTTTTATCCTCCTATTGCTTGTTTTAATTTCACTACATTATTATCCCATAATAATTTAGCTTCATCTTCTTCACCTTCTTCAGCAAAGTCAGTAATTAAAAGAGCGACATCTTTTGTTAAATCATCAATTTTAATAGTCATTTCAAAGAAATAATCTTCCCCTTCATCATCTTCCCATTGAAATTTAACAGATTCACTTTTTTTGGTGGTTTTTATAATGGCAGTTTCTTCACTTCCGTCCCAAAAAAAAGTGTAACGATCATTTTTTATGTTTACATCATCTGCAAACCATTCGGATAGACCACTTGGAGTACTTAAACAATTGAAAAGTATTGTTGGAGATGTGTTGATAATATATTCTAGTTCTAATTTAACTTTATCCATTTGAAGCTTTACTTATATGTGTAATTTTGGCAATATAGAAAAAATTAAATACAATGTTTACATTAAAAAAAAAATGATTAATTTTTTTTTAAATAATCTATTTATTTCAATCCTTTTACTTTTCTAAATTTATATATATTTGTCGCCTTGATAATTGGCGCGGTAGCTCAGACGGTTAGAGCGCAGGATTCATAACCCTGAGGTCGGGGGTTCGATTCCCCCCCGCGCCACTAAAACTATTTGAAATTTAAGGTTTTTTAGATAACCTTCGTAAATAATTTTTTTCAAATATGCTCCAGGGAAAATATTTTTTAGTGATTAATTTATGTTTTAAGTAACCAATTAAAATGGTTTTGCTATAATTTAAAACTTACTTTGCCTTTAAAATATATTTTTTTTTCATTTATAATCTTTTGTATAAAATATATTTTCTTTTTTAATTTTTTTTTCATGCATAAATTAGTCGTAAAATATTGATAACTATGCTTTTAACTATTTATCAACATTTGATGTTGAAAATAGAATTTTAGTTAGTTAAAATTGAAAGTTTATTACACGTAATTTCGTTAAGTAAATTCTTCAATCATGTCAATAACAACAATAGTAAAAAGAGATTTTTCCAAAAGACCTTTTGAAATTTCAAAGGTAACAAATGCTGTTTTAAAAGCAATGGAATCAGTAAATAATGGGGACTTAGACTCTGCAAATTCAATTTCAAGAAATGTATATAGTGAGTTAGAATCTCGAGAAAAGAAAATCCCTAACTATATTCCAAGTGTAGAAGAAATTCAAGATGTAGTTGAACAACAACTAATGAAAAGCCAGTTTTTAGATGTAGCCAAATCCTACATATTATATAGAAATCTTCAAGCTGAAAAACGTAAAAGAAATCTTTTTGAAAAAAGAGTTAATCTAAAACCTTATGAATATCCAGAACTATACGAATATGTACCTGCCATTAGACATTCTTACTGGATTCACACTGAGTTTAATTTTACAAGCGATATACAGGATTTTAAAACAAGACTTACCGA
>PBJU01000025.1 GCA_002721285.1 Crocinitomicaceae bacterium | reverse complement strand
AGCCCATTGTGTGTAACAGTGCTGAGTATTTTTGGATGCTTTAATTGACTTTCATTTTTGATGAACTTAAAATCAGAGATTAATATTCCTTTATGTTCATTGTATAAACTAGCATCACCATTATTTAGCCAAGAAACAGGGTTGGTAACAGGGATGTTTTCACCATTGTAATTAGTAGGAGAAACACCACTTTTATATGTATTCCAACTTAAAAAACAGTTTAGTTCTGTAGGTTTTTCACAGTGAGGATAATCTTTTATTGAAAAAGCCTGAATGGATCTGTCTCCTATTAAATAGGATAATTCTATTTTTTCTAGTATAGAGTCATTATCTAATAAAAAATCTGTGAATAATTTCTGTAGATGATGAGTTCCTTGGCTATGTGCAGCTAGAACAATTCTATTACCATTGTTAAAATTATTTAGATAATAAATAAATGCATTTCTAACATCTTTATATGCTATATCGAAAGCTTTTATCCCATTAGTATTGTCCTTATATCCATGAATATGCATTTGTCTATATAATGGAGAATATATATTGGCCATTCCGCAAAAAACATTCGCTTGGTTATTAAGTGCTAATTTTTCTATTTCNTCATTAAGTTTTTCATCATTNATATCTGCATTCCACTGGTCTCCTTTNGTGTATATAGTAGGATATACAAAAAACACATCAATGGAATCTAAACATAAGGTNTCATTAAGGATATTTTCTGGTAATAGGTCAGATGCGTCAAATTTATTAGGATGTGCAATCCAATGCTCAATTTGACTGTAATTAGGAGCTAGTTTTGGAATTTCTTCTTCAAAAGAATGAATAGGAATTTTACTTATGCAAGATGTAAGTAAAATAGNAAATAAAAATAGACTTATATTTTTCACGTATGCTAAGGTATTATTTTTATACTTTCACATTTAAATAAATGTTTTTGAGTTTTATATGAATATTGGGATTAATGCAAGANATTTAATTAATGGTAAACTTGAAGGAATAGGATGGTANAGCTATGAAATTCTAAAAAGATTAGTAGTTCTTAGACCTAAAGANCAGTTTTTTTTCTTTTATGATAGGAAAACAACTCCTCTTATTGAAGGTGCTAATGTTACTAATGTCATAGTTAATCCCCAGGCAAGACATCCTATTCTGTTTAATATTTGGTATAATTATAGTTTGCCAATTTTATTTAAAAAACATCAAATTGATTTTTTCTTTTCACCTGATGGGTTTCTATCTTTAAGAACNAACATACCACAAATAGGAGTTATTCACGATTTAAATTTTGAGCACTATCCTGAAGATTTACCTAAAAGAGTAGTAAAATACTACAAAAAAAACATGCCTCTATTTGCTAAAAAAGCCAGTAGNATTGTCACTGTTTCTTGCTTTTCTAAGTATGATATTTGTGAAAAATATAATATAAGTAAGGAAAAAGTAAAGGTTATTTATAACGGAGGAAATAAGGCTTATAAACCTGTTGAAAATCAAAAAAGAAACCAATTTTTAAAAGATAAAAATAACACAAGACCCTATTTTATCTATGTTGGTTCATTGCACAAAAGGAAAAATGTTGAAAGAATGCTTGCAGCTTTTAAAAAATTTAATGAGCAGAACAATAGTTCTTATGATTTTGTTATTATTGGTGAACCCATGTGGAAAAGGCNGCTAAATTTAGATGGATTACTAGAAAATGTTTGTTTTTTGGGTAGAAAATCTGGAGAGGAGNTGTCNGAGTGGATAGCATGTAGTTCAGCACTAGTGTATGTTTCTTATTTTGAAGGTTTTGGGCTACCTGTTTTAGAAGGAATGATGTCCGGAGTTCCTGTGGTAACAAGCAATGTTACCAGTATGCCTGAAGTAGGAGGGGATTCAGTTATATATTCTGATCCATTTTCAATAGAGTCTATTAAAAATGCTTTAGAGGAATCAGTTAAANAAGGAAGTTTTGAGAATTACAGAAATTTAGGATTAAAACAAGCAGAGAAATTTTCTTGGGATNATTCTGCCAATCAAATTGCAAACCTTTTATTTGAAAAAACGTATTAGTTATGCTTAATATTATTAATTTATATTAACAAATATGAAATGGCTAAATAATTTAAAAAANCTNAAGATAATTGGATTATTTATCATAATTGTAATTACAACTTTAATTTATTCCAATCATTTCAAAAANCCTTTTTTCTTTGATGATTCTCATACTATTGTAACCAATAGTGCAATTACAGATTTAACTAATTGGACNACTTTTTTTACTGATGCAACAACTTTCAGTTCGCTTCCGGCAAATAGGGCTTATCGTCCAATGATAACGTTAATGAATGCTATTGATTATTTTATGGCGGGAAAATTAGACGCTTCTTACTTCCATTATCATATTTTCTTTTGGTTCTTGGTGACTATAGTCTTGTTTTTTATTTTATCTAAAAAGTTATATCAAATCTCAATAGAGAGTAAAACAAGCCCAGTAATTGTTTTGGTTAGTTTATTGGCTACACTTTTTTTTGCAACTCATACCATTAATGCAGAAACGATTAATTATATATGTGCCAGATCAGATTCTTTTTCTACTCTTTGTATAATGGCATCACTTTTATTATTCATCTATAAAAAAACAAGGAAATATCATCTTTATCTTTTTACTATGTTAATAGGAATATGGACCAAACAAACAGCGGTTATGTTTATNCCTATTCTTTTCTGCTACTTANTACTTTTTGAAGATAGTNCTCATTATNGNAGAGTAANAAAAGAATTTAAATCTTGGTTTTTTTCAGTTTTAAAAGTGATGATTTTACCAACTATTATTGCATTTGGNATTTTTATTATTAATCAGATATATTTAACTCCGGAGTCAACAGTTTCTAGTAACACACAAGTATCAAGATTAGATTACATACTTACTCAATTTTATGTAATCATCCATTATGTTGGNAACTTTTTACTGCCCACTTCTCTNAGTGCAGATCCAGATATTGCAATCATTAAACCATGGTATGATAAAAGNATATTATTAGGAATGGTATTTACTATAGCANTAATATTTATTGCAATTAAATCAGCTTATAAAGCTCATACAAGACCAATTNGTTTTGGAATTTTATGGTTTTTTATTGGTTTGTTGCCCACTACATTAGTTCCGCTNTATCAAATTGCTAATGATCATAGAATGTTCTTGCCTTTTGTAGGTATTTTTATTGCTGCTTCNTGGGGAGTTTATCTTTTTATTAATTCNAGAAAATCTATTAATTTAAAATACACAAGTTTAGTTTTTTGCTTTATNTTAATTGGTGCTTATGCTAATGGAACTTATCAAAGGAATAAGGTTTGGAAAGATGCAGAAACTCTTTGGAAAGATGTTACAGTAAAAAGTCCAAATAATGGTAGAGGTCAGATGAATTATGGATTAGCATTAATGGCTAAAGGAGATTATCAAAATGCTGAAACCTACTTTTTATTAGCTGAAAAAAAATCCCCAAATTGGTATGCTGTAAAAATAAATCTTGCCATTTTAAATGGAGCAATAAATAAAAAAGAAAAAGCCNAACAGTTTTTTNAAGAAGCAATCANTTTAAATTCTACTGCNCCTGATCCAGAATATTTNTATGCAAGATATTTATTTCAAAATGGAGAAATACAACAAGCAAAAAAAATGGTTGCTATTGCTTTGACAAAAAGCCCTAATCATCTAAAAAGCAATGAATTAAGCAAAAAAATTGCTGAGNTTTCATCCCCAATAGAAANCCAAATTGAAATTCTTCTTGAAAAATTACATAATAATCAAGAGAATACTAATTTAATGATTGACTTAAGTAATAAATTATATTCAATAAAAGAATATGATAAAGCAATCAACTACTGCCAAGAAGTTATTAAATTAGATTCAAGTAATAAATTTGCTTATAATAATATGTGTTCTTGCTATAATNAGAAAAAACAATGGAAACTTGCAAAAAGCGCTTGTGAAAAAGCGCTATTGATTGACCCAAATTTTCAAATTGCAAAAAACAATCTAANTTGGGCTTTAGGAGGGCTAAACAATAATGTTAAATAATAAAACAATTGCTGTAGTTATACCTGCTTATAATGAATCTACTCAAATCAAAATGGTTTTGGATAGTATTCCTGATTTTGTAGATAGAGTTATTGTTGTCGACGATCATTCCAAAGATGATACAGTTAAAATTGTGCAGGAATATTTAAAGAATAATGANTCTGATATAGAAATTCCTCATTTTAATTCATCCGAAATAGAGGCTAACCCTTATAACAAAGCAGATGTAGAATTAAGAAAAAAAGCCATTAGCGAATTTGATTTTTTTACACCCCAAACTTGTTTTAACAAAGACGATTCGTCAAGTAGAATAATTTTAATTANGCATGATAAAAATGCTGGAGTTGGTGCTGCTATTTCCACAGGATACAAATGGTGTAAAGACCACTCAATAGATTGTNCGGCNGTTATGGCTGGAGATGGTCAAATGGATCCNTCAGAGCTAAAAAGTATATGTATGCCTGTTGTTGAGGANGNTATAGATTATGTTAAAGGAAATAGATTGATTCATCAATCAGCNTGGGTTATTATTCCCAAAGTTAGATTTTTNGGNAATTCTATTTTAAGTATTTTNACTAAAGTAGCTTCAGGTTANTGGNACATTTCTGATACTCAAACAGGTTATACAGCAATATCAAATCATGCNTTAAATGCTATTCCTTTATATAAGATTTATAAGAGATATGGAATGCCAAATGACATTTTAATAAAATTAAANATTGCTTTTTGTACCATCAGAGAAATAAAAATNAAACCNGTTTATGCTGTTGGTGAAAAATCCAAGCTTAAAATTTTAAAAGTAAGTTTTCCAATTTTATTTCTTTTAATNAAGGGCTTTGTNAAGAGATTATGGGTNAAGTACTTATTTAGAGATTTTCATCCTTTATTTATACTTTATAATATTGCTTTTTTAACTTTTATTGCGGATAGTTATTTTTTCTATCATTTAATNGCTAATTTCTTTTTACCTAATAGTAAAACACCGACAGATTNTTTAATAATNTTTATTTTCTTAACTATTTCAGGTTTCCAATCTTTGTTATTTGCAATGTGGATGGATATTCAAAATAATAATTATTTAAGAAAGTAATTTTTCTTCATCTAAATTAATCGGAGATTTATAAAAAAAATAAGCTCCGGGAAGCAAAGTAATTATTTGGATAGAAAAAATTATTAGTGAGAAAGATATTGCAGTATTGTAATTAACTCCATATAATCCCAAAAGAAAAACTAGAGTTGCCTCTCTTACCCCAATTCCTAAAATTGTTATTGGTAATAAATTTAAAATACCAGAAATAATAGCAATGAAAAAAATATCAATTGCAGGGATATTGATGTTTAAATTATGTGCAATTATAATAAATGAGCTATATAAAAATATTATTGCAATTAAGGTTATAATAAGCTGAATCAAATAGTTTTTAAACGATGAACTTCTCCTGATTAATTCATAAAAAGCCAATAGCTTATCCCTGAACTTCATAAACAAAGTTAAAGATAAAAACAAGCATATAATAAGTACAATAATAGATTTATACTCCAATTTTAGATTAAAATCATTTGGAAACTTATTTTTTAAATTAATTGCACCATAAAAACTAATGATAAAAAGAATAATAAGATCATTTGCTCTGTCAATAATTAAACTTGAAAATGCTTTCTTCCAATTTTCATGTCGTTTTAAATAATAGACTCTTCCAAAATCTCCTACTTTACCAGGTGTTATTATTCCAAGAAATCCACCAATTAAGAATATTTTGATCAAATAAAGAGACTTCTCATTAATTTGATATGTTTTTAGTATGTTTTTCCATCTTATAGATTTTAATATTAGTCCTACATAGATGACAATAATTGTAATTATGACATTTATTAAATTTAGCGTTTTAAGTTCTTTAAAACAAGAATTCCAATCCGCCTTGTATATTAGGAAAATGAAAAGGAATAAGGATAAAAACTTTAAGAATAAAAAAAAGTATTTAAATAGTAGTTTGTTATTTTTCAAACAATGTTGTTTTTAATTTAGGTAAAAATTTTGATCTACCATTTTTTCTTGACTTAGTAAAATATCCATAAACTTGAATTTTTTTATTAAAAAGTCATTCTTTTTCTCATCCGAGAAACTAAGGAACTTAATTTTCTCTTCATCCGTTAGGTTTACTAAATTAATTAAGTTGTTAAATGAAATGAGTTCAGCACTTTTTTTCTCATCTGGATTCTCCAGTAATTGAGTTAAATAATTTTTTGCATGCTCATTAAGTTCATCTGAAGGAGAAAAATCATTGTTTATTAAAGGAACTATTGTCCCGCAAGGATATAGTTTACTTTCATTTTTTGTTTCAAAATGATTTATTTTAAAATTGGCAGAACATTCTATGAGTATATCTAATTCTCCATTTTCATATTTTTTCAAAATCTGAACAATTTTAACTAAAGACCCGAGTTCACTTAGGGTTGTTTTACCTTGATATGGAATACCAAATGATTCATCATCATTAAGACAGTCTGTAACAAGTTGTAGATACCTAGGTTCAAAAATATGAAGAGTAGTTTGCTCACCAGGAAATAAAAAAATCCTTAGAGGGAATAGGCCATAATAAAATTTGTTAATAGACATAAATTTAATTATGCTCTAAATTTCTTTTTATTTTTTTAATAAATTTCTTTTTTAATTTTATTCTATTCACACTCAATTATGAATTACTTTATGTAACCTAATTATATTTACTCTGTTAAATAGGGTTTTCTGCTTTATAATTATTTGTTCATATCTTATCTAAATTGATTTATTAATTAATTTGATGTTGTATTTTTGAATTTATAACATGAAATTAAATAGAACAGCATTTTTATTATATAAACTTTTTAATTCATCTTTTACTGGATTATCAATTGGGATTTTATTCATTATTTATAAGCCAATAGAAGATCCTTCAGTTTACTCATTGGGAGGAATTTTTTTAGCTATTTCAATGTTGTTAATAGCTCTTTTTTATGAAAAATTACTAAATATTAAAAGCTTTTATTTCATTTCTCTGTTGGTGGAAATTGTTATGTTTTTGACCCTTGTAGTATTTTTTATTTTCAAAATATCTTATTTTTCTGCATTATTAATTTACTCTTTATATCAGTTAACTTTTATTTTTGGTGGCTATTTAGTCAGAGCAGAGACACTCGTTGCTAAAGAAAAAGATTTTCTATCACGAATTGATGTTGCTAAGCAAATTGGATATTTAATTGGTCTTTCTATTTCATATCTTTTTTATAAAGTTTTAGAACATTTTTACAGTATCACTGATGGAGTGCAACAAATTGAAATATTACACTATGTTTTAATATTTCTCCAAATATCTATTATTTGCTTTCTTTTTTTCTCTTTTCAATTTTCACAGAAAAATAAGGAAAGTTAAATCAATTATTAAAAGTAAAATATTCCATATAAAACTCATTTAAATATCCTCACAATTTAGTGTGTATATATATTTCTTATTTTTTGATTTATTCCTGAGTGAATTTCTATTTTTGAAAATATGGTTAAACGTTATTCTATTTTATTTTTCGTCTTATTACTTATTGGTGTTGTTTCCTATAATATATTTATAAAGTTTGGTGAAAATGTAAAATTCCATGAAAAACCTATAGATTACTTCCCTGATAATCCTGGTTTTTTTATGATTGTAGAAGACTTTTCAAAGACTTTAGATCATTTTTCTTCCTCAAGTATGATTTGGTCTTCAATAGCAGATGATACCATAAATAATAACATAGTTAAATTCAAACAAAAGCTTAATGAAGTTGTAGATGATTCCATTTGTAATCAGTTGTTTTTGGAGGGAAATACTTTTTTTGCGTTTTATAACTGTAATGGTAAAAATGAGTGGCTTATAGTAAAAAACATCTTTTCCAAGGGGGTAGATATTTATCCAGACTCTTTATTGAAAAGAGACCTTTTTAACTCTTTTTATTTGCTTAATAATTCACCTTTTTTAGCCATCTCTAGTAATGATAGTTTATTGCAAGAGTTTAACTCTAATTATAGATTAAAAAATAAAACTGGGAAAAGTCTAAAAGAAAATATGTCCTTTTCAAGTAAAACCACCAAAATATCCTGTTTACTGAATATCTCACAGCTAAAAAGGATGAATGTTAAACTATTTGAAACTTCTTTTATTAAAGAATACATTGATTTACTTAAGACTAAAAATTGGATTCAATTTGATATAAATTATAACCCTAAAGAAATTGAAATTATTGGGATTAGTGATGAGGAAAATGAGATTAAGCTTCCTGCTCCAAATTATTTTTCTTTTAGTGAATTACTCCCTGATAACATTGAGTTTTTATCAAAAAAAATGGTGTCTTTTCAAATNGATACTATGGCNCAAGAAAATATTTCACTACAAACTTTGTCGTTTAAATTTATGGATAATATCCAAAACAAAAAAAATGAAATTCTAATTATTGAAAATCCGGTAGATTCTGGATTATACAGTTCTTTTTTAAGTGAAGTTTTATTAGATAGTATGGAAAAAAATATGTCTTATGATAATTCTAGAATGATTAATAGGATGTTTTTAAAACATTATTTCAATGATTATTCATTCAATAATAAATANGCCTTTTTAGGGGATTATTATTTGATTATATCCTCAATTGAATCTAAAAAAGAATTAGATTATATGTTGGCACATAAAAGCCAGAAAAAAATAGATAAAGCAATTTTAGACATTAACAATAACAAAGAATATGATCAGGCTCAATCTCTATATGTCTATCAATCAAAAANAGAAATTAATGAAAAGTTATATAAATCTAATTTGAATTCATTTTTACCTGCTTTTTTTAATTCAATTAGTGGAATAAGTTGGTCAATTAATAATTTTAGTAATAGAGTTCATCATGGTATATCTATTAAAAAATCCGAAGCTAAGAAATCCGAAAAAAATATTTTATGGAAGCTTAAATTNCCAACCATTTCATGGGGTCCATATACTCTTAAAAACCACCGAACCGGCACTAAGGACATCGTTGTTTTGGATACTTTAAANACATTTTATCTAATAGGAGCAAATGGTAAAATAAAATGGTCTAAATCTTTATCTAGTCCAATTATTGGTAAAATAAAACAAATTGACGCNTATAAAAACAATAAGTATCAGATGGTATTTAANACNCAACAAGAGGTGCATATTCTAGATATTTTAGGAAATGAAATTGATGATTTCCCAATAAAACTACCTTTTAATGCAAATAATGAAATTGCAGTATTTGACTACGACAATAATAATGATTATAGATTTATACTAGCNGCNAAAAATGGAGTTNTATATAACTATAATCTTTTTGGAGAAAAAGTGGAAGGTTGGAAATATCCAAAGCTAAAAGGAGAAATAACTCANCCATTAACTCATTTTGCAATTAATGGTAAAGACTACATTTTTTCTTTAAAAAATAATGGTAAGTTAAGTTTACTTAATAGAAAAGGAGAAGTTAGATATTCTATTAATAATACAATTTCAACAAATCAAAGCAGTAATTTCTATATAAATAAATCTTTTAATATTGATTCTTCTTCATTGATTTTTGAAGACACACTTGGGGGGATATCGGAGTTTAAATTTAGTGGTCTTTTAAAAAGTTTATACACTGCTAATAATAATGAGATTTCTTTAAATTATAATTCAGCTAGTGACGAAGTTAGCTATTATGCAAAAACAAAAAACAATCTTAAAATAAGTGATTTGAGTGGTCAGACATATGAATTCNCCATCCCTTATGTTTATGAAATTTTAAGACATAATGCACCAAAAAATTATACTATTTTATTAAATAAAGCAATTTCAGAATTACAATTAATTGATGCAAAATATAGATTACATCCAACTTTATTTAGAGGGTCAAGTTTATATTGTTTAGATGATATTAATAATGATAAATATAAAGAAATGATAACTGTTGTTAATGAAACAGTTTTAGTGTGTTATCAGGTCCCAGCTTTAAAATAGTTAATCAATGTATAATTGTTTTATAATAGTAACTTATATTTGATAATATGTCTAAAGTGAGTTATAAAGATGATTTTCCAATTTTAACACAAAAAGTTAATGGATATCCACTTGTCTACCTTGATAATGCCGCAACTAGTCAAAAGCCAAAATGCGTTATAGATGCAATTAGTAAATATTATACCTTATATAATTCTAATGTGCATAGAGGGGTTCATGAACTTAGTCAACAATCCACAAATGCATATGAGCAAGCAAGAAAAGATGTTCAGAAATTTATTGGCGCAAAAAAAGAGCAGGAAATAATTTTCACTAAAGGNACAACAGATTCTATAAATTTGGTNGCTCGTTCTTGGGCTATAAATAACTTAAAAAGTGGGGATGAGATATTAATTTCCACTATGGAACACCATAGTAACATTGTTCCATGGCAAATGATTTGTGAGGAAATAGGAGCTAAATTAGTTGTCGCTCCNATTGATGATAAAGGTCAGTTAATCATTGGTGAATTAGAGAAGATGATTAGTGAAAAGACTAAGCTTTTAGCTNTCACTCATGTCTCTAATACTTTGGGGACTGTTAACCCTATATTTGATATAATTGATTTTGCTCATAAAAACAATTGCAAGGTCCTTGTGGATGCGGCTCAATCTATTCCTCATTTTAAAATAAATGTTGCTGAGCTCAATTGTGATTTTTTAGCATTTAGCGGTCATAAAATTTGTGGTCCAACTGGAATTGGTGTGTTATATGTGAAAGAAGACATGTATTCTCAAATGACTCCTTACTGTGGAGGAGGCGATATGATTAAAGAAGTTACATTTAATAAAACAACTTATAATGATCCTCCTTTTATGTTTGAGGCTGGTACACCTAATATTGTTGGGGTGATAGGTTTATCTGAAGCTATAAAATATGTTAGTAATATAGGGATGGATACTATAAGCTCCATTGAAAGTGAGCTTTTGTCCTATGCTACTGAAAAGTTACATGCTATTGATAGATTGAAAATTATTGGTACTGCTAATAGTAAAGCTAGTGTAATTTCATTTAATTATGAGAATATTCACCCTTTTGATATTGGGACTTTGTTAGATCAATTGGGTGTTGCAATTAGAACTGGTCATCATTGCACGCAACCGCTTATGGATTTTTATAACATACCCGGTACAGCAAGGGCAAGTTTTGCTTTTTATAACACTCAAGAAGATATCGATATTTTTATAGAAGCACTTAAAAAGTCTCTTAAAATGCTTTATTAGTTAAGCGTAAAATTTACAACTCATTACAGCGGTGTCATCTAAAAACTCCTGATCCCCCTTAAATTCATTCAACCTTTTAAATATGGTATGATCTAATTCTATCATTGTTTGGTTGAAGTTTTTTCTAATTACCTTTACTAAATTAGCTGTTTCAAAGGCAACATTGTTATTGTTTTCAAGTTCAACTAAACCATCTGTATAACATACCAAAATAGTGTCTTTTAATAGTTTTATTTTTTCAATTTCTATTTTTGGTATTTTTTCTAGCATACCTAGACCAATACATCCTTTATTTAAAAATCTTGTTTTAGACTCATTTAATAATATTGGGTAATTATGACCAGCATTAATATATTGGAGAACTTTTGTTTTACAATGATAGTGTCCTGCAAAAAAAGTAATAAACTTTTCCCCTTTTGCAGCATTGTTAACATCTTCATTAAGTTCTGTTACAAGATCTGTAAGGCTCATATTTTTATGGTTGTATTTTATATTAGCTCTTAATTTTGCTTGAAAGTTGCTCATTAATAATGCTGCAGAAACGCCTTTGCCAGATACATCTGCGATGCAAAAAAAATATTCATCTTCATTCAGAGCAATAAAATCGTAGTAATCGCCTCCAACTAAATGTTTAGACTCATATGTGGCTGCAACATCTAAATNTTCATTAGATGGTAATTCTAAAGGAAATAACAGTTTTTGCATTTCTGCTGCTAATTCCATTTCTTTTTTATTAATCTCTTGTTCCAATATTTCTTTTGAAAATCTTTTGTTTTCAATTGCAACTACAATTATACTAGCTAATGTCTGTATAAAAGGCATGTGTTTGATTACCGGGTTTATTTGAAATACTTCTTCTTCTAAATCTCCAATAAGCAGGTAAGCTAATGGCTTATTTTTATGCAAAATAGGAATAACAATATCAAATGAATTAAGGGTTTCAATTGATGATGATTCAATTACCGTTATTTCATTAATATGGCAAAGCTCTTTGGTAACATTAATTTTTTTATTCAATCCCCTAGCACCAAAGTGTAATATACAGTTCCAATTTATTTGATCATTAGCATATAGGATTAATTTACTTATACCTAGTTGTTCTCTTATAATGTATTCAAATATTTTTAGAATATTTTGAATAGATACATTGTTGTTAATTGCTTTAGTTACTTCTAAAAGTGAGCTTAATTTAAATTCATTAAGTTCTAATTTTTCATTAAGTTTACTAACTGATTTACCTAACATTATTTGCGTTTTTACTTTTCAATGTATACATAAATTATTTCTGGTTTTTTAAATGAAATTACTAAACAAATTCTATTTAAATTAAGATTAAGAAATAATTATTAAAGCTTAATTGTGAGAATTTTGTAAAAATAGTTACATTTGCAACCCGATTTTAATAAAATAATTTAAATTAATTGAGCATGTATGCAATTGTAGAGATAGCAGGGCAACAATTTAAAGTTGAAAAAGATCAAAGATGCTATGTACATCAATTAGAAGGGAAGCCGGGTTCAAGTGTAACATTTGAAAACGTTCTTCTTCTAGATGATAATGGAAAAGTATCTGTTGGCGCCCCAGCTGTAAAAGGTGTTCAGGTAACAGCCAAAATTGAACAACACCTTAAAGGCGATAAAGTTATTGTCTTTAAAAAGAAAAGAAGAAAAGGTTATAAAGTTAAGAATGGTCATAGACAAAGATTAACGGAAATACTAATTAAAGATATTGGTAAGAAAGCTGCTCCTAAGAAAGCTGCTTCAACTACTGAAACAAAAAAGGAAACAGTAAAAGCGACTACTGCAGCACCTAAAAAGGCAGCACCTAAAAAGGCGGCACCTAAAAAGGCGGCTCCAAAGGCAAAAACTACTGCAACCAAAACAACAACTAAAAAAGAAAGTTAAGTACTAATCTTTAAAATTTATTAATAATGGCACATAAAAAAGGCGTCGGTAGTTCTAAAAACGGTAGAGAATCAGAATCGAAACGATTAGGAGTTAAGATTTTCGGTGGTCAATTGGCTATTTCTGGTAATATTATTGTTAGACAAAGAGGTACTAAGCATTATCCTGGAGAAAATGTAGGTATGGGAAAAGATCATACTTTGTTTGCACTTACAAATGGAATTGTAGAGTTTAGAAAAAAAGAAAATAACAGATCTTTTGTTTCTGTAACTCCTATAGAAAGTTAATTTCTATTCTAATTTTAAATTCTAAGCGCTTTTATAGCGCTTTTTTTTTATCATTTTTTAAGCAAGCTTAAAATTTAATAGATTTGAAAACCCATTATTTGAGATAATTAATTATGCTAGAAATACAAAAAATAAGATCTAATAAAGAATTTATAATTGAGCAACTTCTTAAAATTCGAAAAACAGATGTTGCAAAAGAGATTAATGAAATTTTTCAATTAGATGAAAAAAAGAGAGAAACTCAACAATTACTAGATAGTTTATCTGCTAATATGAATACTTTATCTGCTAACATTGGCAAACAATTTAAAGCTGGTAACGTAGAAAAAGCAAATCAACTTAAATCAGAAACTGGCAAATTAAAAGAAGAGATAAAACAATTAAAAGCAGACTTTATTGATTTGGAAAACCAATTAAAAAATAGGTTATATGAAATTCCAAATGTCCCTAATGAGTCTGTCCCCTCGGGATCCAATGAAGCTGACAATGAAGTTGTTTTTCAAGTAGAATTTTCGAAAAATGAATACGCTTCTTTTTTGCCACATTGGGAGCTATGTGAAAAATATAATTTGATTGACTTTGAATTGGGAGTTAAAATTACTGGTGCAGGATTTCCTGTGTATAAGGGTAAGGGTGCTAGATTGCAAAGAGCATTAATTCAATTCTTTTTAAACGAAGCAAATGACAATGGTTATGGAGAGCTATTAGTTCCTCATTTAGTCAATGAGTCATCTGGGTATGGTACTGGACAACTTCCAGATAAAGAAGGGCAAATGTATCATGTTGGGAATGAAAATCTTTATTTAATTCCAACTGCTGAAGTTCCAATCACTAATATTTATAGAGACACAATAATCGACAGTAAAGAATTGCCTAAAAAACATGTTGGATATACTCCTTGTTTTAGAAGAGAAGCAGGTTCGTACGGTAAAGAGGTTAGAGGTTTAAATAGGCTACACCAATTTGATAAAGTAGAAGTTGTTCAAGTAACTCATCCATCTGAAAGCTACAAGACTTTAGAAAATATGGTTGGTTATGTGGAGTCATTAATTAAAAAGTTGAAATTACCATATAGAAAACTTAAATTATGTGGAGGAGATCTTGGCTTTACATCTGCACTTACTTTTGATTTAGAAGTTTTTTCAGTAGGTCAAAATAAATGGCTTGAAGTAAGCTCTATTTCTAATTTTGAAACTTTCCAAGCAAATAGATTGAAATTGAGATTTAGAGATAATGACAATAAAATTAAATTGGCTCATACTTTAAATGGTAGTGCACTAGCTCTTCCAAGGATTATGGCATCATTATTGGAAATAAATCAAACAGATAAAGGAATTATGATCCCAGATGTTTTAGTCCCTTATACAGGCTTTAAAACTATTTAAAATGATTAGGTTTATTAGTGGTCTTTTTTTATTTGTTTTTATTTCATGTTCAAGTGGAAGTGAAAAGAAAATCTCATCACTAATAGATGATTTTTCTGAATCAAAAAACAACTTTGAAGAATTTAATTATTCAGATGTAATTAAAGCTTTAGAAGGATACAAAGAAAATTTGAAGTTGGTTAAAAAATGTGTAGATAGTGTGGAGAGTGAATTTGTTATAGAAATAAATAATTATAAAGGCATGAAAAAATCTGCATTGAAATTCATNAAAAATTATAATGAAATTCAACAGAATATCATTTTCGAAAAAAATCAATTAGAAAATTTAAAATACGATATTGAAAATGAATTACTAATTATGGACTCTATCGATAAATTTCTTTTAATAGAGCAAAATAATATAAATAAAATTTCAAATGATATTAAAGTAGCATCAGAATCATATGAATTTATTAAGTCAACTAATAAAAGACTTTATCCATACATTAAGGAATTTGCTGAAAAATATTGTAGAAAGAATGAAATGTAAAACTTTCATAACATTTTTTATTGTATTAATATCGGCTAATATCTTATTTGCCCAAACATCTGATTTAGATATTAAATTAGCTAAAAATTATTATGTAGATGGAGATTATGAAAAAGCGGTTTTATACTTTGAGAAAATTGCAAAAGATCCAAGTAAAATTGTTTCCATTTATGATTATTATAAAAATGCTCTCATTGAGCTGAATCAAATAAAATCGGCAGAAAAGTTATGTAAATCTATAATTAAACAATCTCCAGATAATTTAAGTTTATTGGTAGACCTTGGTGGAATATATGGGATAGATGAAAACTTAACTAAACAAAATCAATTTTTTGATAAAGCAATNGATAAAATAAATAATCAAACTTCATTTACTAATGTTTCAAATTTAGGTTTATCATTTGAAAAAATCGGAGATTTAGAAAGAGCAATAATAGTTTATAAAAAAGGTAGAGAAAATAACGAAACTAATCCATATGCTTATCATAACAAATTAGCAATAATTTACAATAAGTTAGGTAAGACTTCAGATATGGTTAATATCTACTTAGAATTACTTGATCAAAGCGAACGTTATTTAAGTGCTGTTCAAAACGGGTTTTCAAATAGCATTGATTTTGATATTCAGCTAAAAGAAAAAGAAATTTTAAGAAAGGCGCTAATTAAAAAAGTCCAAGAATTTCCAAAAAAAGTTATTTATCTAAAATTGCTTTCATGGTTCTATTTAATTAATAATGATTATGAAAGTGCGTTTATTCAAATTAAAGCTTTGGATAGAAAATTAAATAAAGATGGAGAAGAATTATTATCTCTTGGTTTAACAGCATTAAACAACAATGATTTTAATATTGCTATTATGTGTTTTGATGAGGTTCTAGAAAGCACACATTCAATGGAAAGAAATTTTAAAGCAAANAATTTACGTTTAAAAGCGATTAAAAATAAATTGACTTCAGGGACTCNAATTACAACAAAAGAATTAGAAGAANTAAAGTCTAATTTCCTTCAAATATTGTCACAATTGGATCAAGCTTCTAATAGTTTTAGTATAACTAAAAGAAAACATGAATTATTGAAGGAATTAGCNGATTTAGAAGCTTATTATTTGAGGGATGTTAATTCAGCTAAAGTTCACTTAAATAATGCTATGAATCTGAAAGGAATAAGAGAAAAGTCCAAAGCACAGCTAAAATTACAACTTGCAGATTTTCTNGTTTTAGAAAACAATATATGGGAAGCTTCTTTGATGTATATCCAAATTGAAAAACAATTTAAAAATGATCCAATTGGGCATATTGCAAAATTTAAAAATGCACAAGTATATTATTTTGCTGGTGANTTTGATTGGTGTCAAGCTCAATTAGAAGTATTAAAGGCATCTACTTCCAAACTAATTGCTAATGACGCTCTTGAGCTCTCTGTTTTAATAACTGATAATTATAATATGGACACATCTGAAAAAGCAATGAAGCTATTTTCTTATGGAGATATGCTTTCTAATCAATATAAGTTTAAAGAAGCACTTACTGTATATGATTCTGTTTTTGAAAATTTTAAAGATCATTCATTAAGTGATGATATTCTTCTTAGAAAAGCGAAAGTTTTAATTAATATGCATCAGTATGATTCTGCTATTTTTCAATTGAATTTATTGGAAAAAAATTATCCTAATTCTATATTAATTGACAATGTGCTATTTTTAATAGCTACGACATATGAAGATAAATTAGGGGATTTAGAATTAGCTAAAAGCTATTATAGAAAAATACTATTCAATTATCCTGGAAGTNTATATGTTGTAGATGCAAGAAATAGATTTAGAAAATTGTCAGGAAATACAAATACAAATATTTTAAAAGATTCTTAATGATATTATATAATGTTACTGTAAATATCGATGAAGATGTAAGNGATCAGTGGTTGAATTGGATGAANAAAACNCATATTCCAGATGTTCTTTCTACAGGNTTGTTTTTAGAAAATAAAATTGCTAGAATTCATGCAGAAGAAGAAGGCGGAGTAACCTATAGTATTCAATATATATTAAAAAACTGGGATGATTATTACAAGTATCAAAACGAATTTGCTTCTAAACTTCAGAAAGACCATCAAGATAAATATGCTCAGAAATGTGTAGCATTTAGAACTGTTATGGAAATAGTTCATCATGTTAAGACTTAATTTTCATGGAATTTAAGACTTCACCATTGAATAAATTAGACCTTTCTAGTTTTGGTATTAATAATGAGGTTTATATTAAAAGAGATGATTTAATTCATCCTATTGTTTCTGGGAATAAATGGAGAAAGCTTAAGTACAATATTTCTCATGTAAAATCCTCTAATTTTAAGGGTGTAATTTCTAAAGGAGGAGCATATTCATCACATATACAGGCACTTTCTTACATGTGTTATTTAAAAGGGATTAAGTGTGTTTTAATTATAAGAGGAGAAGAGCCAAAAGAAAAAAATGATATTCTTAATCAATGTTTGAAATATGGTGCAAAACTACATTTTTGTTCAAGAGCTAATTATTCAAAAAATGAATGGATAAATGATTTTAAAAATGAAAATCACCCTTCTTTTTTCTTAATACCAGAAGGAGGGGCTAATGAATATGGCATAAAAGGATGTAGGAATATTATAGATGAAATTAAGATTGGTTTTGATGAAATTTATTGTGAAGTTGGCAGTGGAGCAACTCTAGCTGGTATTTCTTCAGCATTAAATAAGAATCAACATGTAAATGGAGTTGTAGTATTAAAAGGAGCCAAAAAAATGAATATAGATATTAGAAATAAATATTTAAAAGCTTTTAATAATCCAATTTCTTCCAATTGGTCTCTATTACATGATTATCATTTTGGGGGGTATGCTAAACATAATGAAATGCTTATTAGTTTTATGAAAGATTTCTATAATAAATCTCAAATCAAGACAGATCCAATATATTCTGGTAAAATGTTTTTTGCTTTAATTGATCAATTATTAAAAAATCCAGAAAAAAAGGATAAAAGAGTGATTGCTCTTCATTCAGGAGGCCTTTCAGGAATTCCAGGTTATGAAAAAAGATATGGAATAAAAATATTTAATTAGCCATTTCGCTCATGAATTTGATCTTCATAAGTCGTAATTCTTCTTCACTATAGTCTCCTTCAAATTCCTCATAAGCTGCGCTAATATCATCTGATTCTGCATCTTCTAAAAAGTAATCATAAATTTCTTCTTGTGCATCTTCATCAAGAATGTTGTTTAAATGATAATCGATATTGATTTTAGTTCCTGAAGCAACAATATTTTCAATTTCTTGAATTAATTCTTCAGTTTTTTTTCCTTGGCTTTTAGCAATATCGTCTAAGGGAAGTTTACGATCTATATTAGTGATTATGTTAACCTTTTGTCCACTTTTGTTAACTACACTTTTCATTACAAAATCTTGAACTCTATCTATGTTATTTTCTTCTACATATTTATTAATAAGGTCAATAAACGGCTTCCCGTATCTTTGTGCTTTTCCAGTACCCACGCCACTTATTTTATGCAACTCATCAATTGATACAGGATATTGTATGGTCATTTCTTCTAATGAAGGATCTTGAAAAATCACAAAAGGAGGTATTTTTTTCTTTACAGCAATACTTTTTCTCAAATCTTTTAACATATTAAATAGCCTTTCATCTAATGCTCCTCCACCTTTCTGCTGAATTAAGATATCATCATCATCAGTATCACTAAAATCATGTTCTTTTATTAATTCAAACGGTTTTGGGTTATTTATATAGTCTTCACCATTTTTTGTTATGAGTAATGTCCCGTAAGATTCAATTTCTTTTTTTAATAATCCAGCTACTATGATTTGTCTATATACTGCATGCCAATAATGGTCATCAAATTCATTACCTTTTTTGAAAAAAGTAGTTTGATTGCCTTTGTAGGTTTTTATTTCAGCTGTCTCATTTCCAACTAAAATATTCACAAAATATTTTACTTTATGTTTCCCTTTAATTGATTTAACACATTCGAGAGCCATTTTAACACTTTCTTTACCTTCAATTTTTTCTTTAGGGTTTTGGGAATTATCACACATTTTGGCACCGGCACCATTTATTTCATCAAAATCTTCCCCAAAATAATGCAATAAAAACTTTCTTCTATTAATACTTGTTTCTGAGTATGCAACTACTTCTTGAAGCAGTTGTTGTCCTACTTCTTGTTCAGCTAATGGTTTCCCGTGTAAAAAGTTTTCCAGTTTTTCAATATCTTTGTAGCTGTAGAAAGCAAGGCAATGTCCTTCACCACCATCACGCCCCGCTCTGCCAGTTTCTTGGTAGTAGCTTTCTAATGATTTTGGAATATCATGATGAATAACGAACCTAACATCTGGCTTGTCTATTCCCATTCCAAAAGCAATTGTTGCAACAATTACATCAGCTTCTTCCATTAAAAACATATCTTGATGTTTAGCTCTAGTATTTTGATCAAGACCAGCATGATAAGGGAGAGAAGAAATTCCATTTACTTGAAGAAGTTGTGCTATTTCTTCGACCTTTTTCCTGCTGAGGCAATAAATTATACCAGATTTACCCATTCTTCCTTTAATAAATCTTATGATTTCTTTTTGAACATTTTTTTTGGGTTTAACTTCGTAAAACAGATTACTTCTATTAAATGATGCTTTGAATAAAATAGCATCTGTCATCCCAAGGTTCTTTTGAATATCAGTCTGTACTTTAGGTGTTGCAGTTGCAGTTAGTGCAATAATTGGGACATCATCAATGGCATTAATTATTGGTTTTAATCTTCTATATTCAGGTCTGAAATCGTGTCCCCATTCAGAAATACAATGTGCCTCATCAATAGCGAAAAATGAAATGGAAATGTTTGTAAGAAATTCAATGTTTTCTACTTTTGTAAGAGATTCAGGTGCAACGTATAACAATTTCGTTAAGCCACTTTTAACATCGCTTTTAACTCTGTTAATTTCTCCTTTATTTAAGGATGAATTCAAAAAATGAGCAATTCCATCATTTTCGCTGACTTGTCTTATCGCATCTACTTGATTTTTCATTAAAGCAATAAGGGGAGATACAACAATAGCAGTTCCATCACTAATTAAAGCAGGTAATTGGTAGCATAGAGATTTTCCTCCA
Organism: Crocinitomicaceae bacterium; assembly: GCA_002721285.1. The sequence continues at coordinate 18,356 of PBJU01000025.1, read as the reverse complement.
CCAGTTGGCATTATAACAAATGTGTTATTGCCCTTTAGAAGATTAGCGATAACAAGTTCTTGTTCTCCTTTAAAGGAGTCAAATCCAAAAAATTTATTTAGTGAAGATTTTAAATCTAAAGAAGTAGAAATCATTTAATTTAAGAAATAGTCCTTACTAATATAGTTAAATTGATTCTAAAATAAAATATAGTTTATTTTTTATTAGGATAATTGTTTAATAGCGATATATGCCATAAGTCCACATGAAGTCAAAAGAGCTTTTTCATCTATATCAAAAGTTGAAGTATGTAAGTTTCTTATTTTCTTTCCATCTCCTGTNCCTAACCTATAAAAGCAAGAAGGAGCTACTTGACTAAAGTAAGAGAAATCTTCAGAAGTCATTCTTAAATCAAGGTCTACAACATTTTCTTTACCCAAATATTCAATTGCAGCTTTTTTTGCAATTTGAGTCGTTTTTTCATCATTATATAAAAAAGGATATCCAACATCTATTTTAAACTCACATTTCCCTCCTGCACTTTCACAAATTGATTCTGCAATTTTCTTCATTTTCAAATGAGCTAATTTTCTCCATTTTTCGTCAAATGTTCTAAAGGTACCTTTAAGTTCAACTGTATCAGGTATAACATTAGTTGCACCATTTCCTTGAATATATCCGAATGAAAGAACTGCTGGGTTGTTTGGTTTATTATATCTGCTTACAATTTGCTGTAAGCTATTAATAACCTGACTTGCCATTAAAATAGGGTCATTAATTTTATGTGGCAAAGCAGCATGCCCCCCTTTGCCAATTATCTTAACATGTAATTCATCAGCAGAAGCCATGTATAAACCGGATTTGAAACCAACCTTACCAGCTGGTAAATCAGGGTAAACATGTTGTGCTATGCATGAATCAGGTATATTGTTAAAAACACCTTCTTCTAACATTAATTTAGCACCTCCTGGAAGCTTTTCTTCACCAGGTTGAAAAATAAGCTTTATAGTACCATTAAAATCATCTTTAAGTTCGTTTAAAATTATTGCAGAACCTAATAATGAGGAACTATGAACATCATGGCCACAGGCATGCATCACGCCTTTATTAACTGAGCAATAATCTACATTATTTTCTTCTTTAATAGGTAAAGCATCTATATCCGCCCTTAATACAATTTCTTTTTGTTCAGGGTTTTTACCTTTTATTTCGGCTATAATTCCAGTTTTTACAATTCCAGTTTTAAAAGGGATTTTATGAAGGGTTAAAAAATCTTGTATAGATTTTGAGGTATCAAATTCTTCAAATGAAAGCTCAGGGTGTTTATGCAAATGGTGTCTTATTTGAATAATTTCATTATAAATGTTAAGGGATATATTTTTAATTTTTTCAATCATTTAATGTAATGATTAAGTCCATTGATAATCATCTTTATGGCAGCATATAACATTACACCTCCGAAAACTAGCTTAACAATGTGTACTGGAGTTTTAAATGATAGTTTTGACCCAAGCCAACCTCCGCCAACAAAGAAAAGAGCCATTATCCCAGCATAATATATATGCGTGTTTACAATATGACCACTTTTATAATAACTGTAAAAAGCCATTATACCTATCGGAGGTAACATGAGCGTCAATGAAATGCCTTGTGCTTGATATTGATCTAACTTAAGAAAGTAAATAAGACATGGGATAATTATAATTCCACCTCCAATTCCTACATATCCACTAGCAATTCCTGCAGTAAGTCCTATTAGAGATAAAGTAATAAAAGTTGTTAAATCCATTTTTTAAAAATCTAAGGATAAAGATAATTGTTTAATTGAAGGCATAGCAATATGGTCATCAATTCCATATCCCCAATCTAATCGAACATAATATCCAAATAGTCTAGAACGTATTCCAAAACCGTAGCTATATACTATAGGTTCTTTTTGGCTTTCAATATTAATTGTCCAATTAGTTCCATTTACAATAGAGTTATTAAAGGCATTTTCAGCAGAATATGGGTTTTTTCCTGTCCAAGCAGCGCCAATATCATTAAATCCAATTATCATGAAATTTTCTAAGAAATCTGATTTTAGGGGTCTGTTAGAAAAGTAACTAAATAGTGGTACCCTTATCTCATTACTAATTCCAATAAATGATTTTCCGTTTCTTGCATTCTGATAAAACCCTCTTAGTGGGGTTGCAATTGTTTGAAACTGATAATTTTGTGATGGATCTGGAGCAATAGAACCATCATATTTAGCAAATAAATATCCATCCACTCCACCCAAATAATAAATTAATTTTTGGCTTCCAAAGGATGTGCTTGCAGCAATTCTTGAAGCAAATACTATGTTTTTGTGAATCTTTTGGTAGTTTCTAACATCAAAACCAACCACAAAAAAATCGGTATTAACTTTATCTATTTCTCTGTATCCTTCAAACCATGTTTTAAATTTAAAACCATTATTGATATTTAATGCAACAGGTCTAGTTGCATCATAGACATATTCTAAAAGGCCACCACCTAAAATATGATTTTTATTAGGAGTTGGTAAATTATTAGGGTTATTGGATAATGTTATTATTTTATCTATTCTAATGTTTGAGGTTAATCTAAGGCTGCTAACTTCACTAAAAGGATAAGAATATTGATGTTTTATATCATTTGTAATTGTCTTTTCAATAATTGGCTGGTCAATATTGTTATTATCACTAAGAAAATTCTCAAATGATTGTCTAGATAATTGAGTCTTTTTATCCATTCTATTTTTTAAGTTTTCATATACTACAATGAATCCAGTGTTGTTAAGTTGAACAGGNCCTTTAAAACCTCCTGTTAGTTTATAATCTTCAAAAACATCTTTAGCTTGAATCATAGTAAATCCATCAAATCCTGCATTTTTAAAACCAGAATTACTGAACCTTTGATATGCTAGATTATTGAAAGTAGGATTTAATTGCATGACAAACTCTCCTATTGTAAAATTCACATTGTATATTTTCTTCAATGGTAGAACAAAATTAGATTTTGGTNTAGTTGATTTTTTACTGGAATTAATTTCTTCATTAGATTTCTTTTTTTCTTTTTCACTTTCAAACTGATAATTGTAAATATTTACTTCATTGATATTGGATTTTCCTAAATTATTATCATTGGCACTTAATGCATTGTCTTTTGATTTTATAAAAAATGTATTTGTATGATTTTTTTCTAGAATAATAATATTTTCTTTTTTTTCTAAATAAAATTGATATTGATCATTTAGTTTATATAATANAGAATAATGATTATGATTTGCAGAAAAACATATTTCTAATGCATTTCTGCTAAAATTGGATAGTTGTTGTTCTACATCAAAATATCTGTAATGAATAATAGTGTCAATATAGCTTATGGCACTATCTTTTGATTTTTGATAATGATTATATATACCATTTTTATCTGACAAGTAATGATAGTTTTTTAAGCTTATTGGTTGAGGATATTTTTCATTGATATCTGGAGTATTTGTAAGCTGGNTTAATTTTCTATTTCTCACATTTATTTTAAATAAATCAAAAGTATTAGTATTTGGTGTGTCAAANTTATTTTTTGAACTTCTATTAGACGAAAAAATAACTTCNTTAGAATTTGGGAAATATTTAGGATTGTAGTTNTCGTATTGGTCATTAGTGATTTGTTTTTGACTACTCCCCAATACAGAATATTCATATATGTCGGTTTGTGAGTTGTTAACTCCTGATAGGATAATTTTATCTCCNTTTTGGTTATAAGAACAACTTAAAACTTTTTCAATATTATTTAATGGTNTTGGATTTCCTTTTTTTTCTTTAGTNTCATANAAGTTCAGAAGAACTTCGCCTTTTTTCTCTTCAAAAATGGCTAGGATTTTATTTTGTGGATGCCAGGCNATTACTGGATGAGTGAAGTCAGGTATTCGATTGAGTTTGTGATCTCCCTTTAGTACTGTTTTCAATCTTTTTTTAGATAAATCATAAATTTTCACTTTATACTGCCCTAAATAATGTTCGACAAATGCAATTTTATCTCCTTTTTTATTGGNTTTAAATTGTCTGTAAATTCTTTGTTTTTTGCTTTTTATTGAAATAGGTTTTTCATTAGGATCTATGCAATTTATAATATCATCATTGTATATTGTTTTATAATGTTTAATGAAGTCATCTTGCACCATATCTAAAGTTGTGCCTAGTACATATATAAAACCACTTTCTACACTTTTACTAACTTTCATCATGTAGATTAAATTAGGAATCATATTCCTTCCAAAAACTTCATCAATATATTGCCATATACCATGTCCATATAATTGTGATTCTTCATTAGATAATGTATAGAATTTTTTTATTTTTTCGCTTAATATTAAATTCTTAAGTTTCCCGTCTATTTCAGTATCCCAATCATTTGAAAGATAGTCAATAAGTCCATTTTTAAACCATATTGGAAGATTGGTAAAAGAGGAGCTTTTTACAGATTGTTTTAAATCACTTCCATATAGAATTTTATGAATAATAATTTCTGCTATTCCTGCTTTAATTTGTCTATTAAAATCTTTATGGTCTCCGTTGAAATACAAAAATATTTTTTCTCCCATTATTTTTGCAGTTCCTCCAATATTTGANGAAATATCATTTGTTAAACCAATATTACTTTGCCTAAAGTTATTTTGAGAATTATATATTATAAAGTGTATTTTATCTTCAATTTTAAAATCTAAAAACTTTTCTAATTCTTGAAGATAAATATGAGCAGTTTTAGCAGTATATACTGCGTGCTTATTCCCACCTTTTGTGAAATGAGTTTTAAATCTTTGAAAGTCATAATAATGCCAGAAAAAACTATTGTACTGAACTCTAGACTGGCCAAAAGGAGTGTTAGAGCCTGTGTAATATTGACAAAAAACTGATTGCCAACTACATAAGAGTAATATGAATAATAATTTTTTCAATTTTTTTATCTTTCAAAGATAGCTAATTTCATTCCATAGTATAAATTTGAACTATTATATAATGGTTGATTATGCTTAAAATAAAAAAATTTGAATTTAATCCTTTCTCTGAAAATACCTATTTGGTATATGATGAAGAAAATAATTCTGTGATTATTGACCCTGGTTGTTATTACCCTCATGAAGAACAAGAGTTAAATAATTTTATTATTTCAAACAAGTTAACTGTTAATGCAATTTTACATACACATAGTCATCTTGATCATATGTTTGGAACGGCTTATTTTGCTAAAAAGTATAAATTAAATGTTTTTATCCACTCTNAAGATGANATAACATATAATTCCTTTCAAAAGGTTTGTTCAATGTATGGAATACCTGTGAAATTAGATGCTATTTCAACAGTAAATTATTTTGACCTTTCTAAAGGGTTTCAAATAGGAAAACATCATCTTGAAATAAAATTTGTTCCAGGGCATTCACCAGGTCATGTGGTTTTTTACAGTCAAGAGAATAATTTTGTTATTAATGGAGATTGTCTTTTCCAAGGAAGTATTGGCAGAACTGATCTTCCAGGTGGAGACCATAATAAGCTTATTTCNTCAATAAAAGATCAATTNTTTACTTTGCCTGATGACACATTNGTTTATTGTGGTCATGGTCCAGAAACAACAATTATTCAAGAAAAGTTAACTAATCCTTTTCTAAGATAATTATTGGACAATAATTCTTTTTACAGTTTTATNTAAATTATTTTCAACAGTTATTAGGTATATACCTTTTTCAATATTAGAAAGATTTATNTTATTGTCATTACTAGTTATGTCTTTATTGTAAATCATTTTTCCTCCAATATCATAAATGTTTATTTTGCTTAATCCATTCATGGTTTTTTCAAAAATTATATTAAAAACTCCATTATTAGGATTAGGAATAATGTCAAAATTAATTTTATCTTTTTCTGTAATATTAGTACAATCTTCAAAAATAAATTCTTTNAAGTCACTATAGCAGCTTTCAGTAGAAATATCCCAATTATAGAAAAAGTAGTAAAATGCATTATTNCCATCTGTAGGACCCGTTATTGAGGCATCAGATCCATAATTATAAGGATATGATGATCCTCCAGTGTTTCTAAATAAACCATTTGTGGTAGTAGCATTACCTGCATTCATTGTATAAAAACCTGGTGGAACACTTATACCAATTGGAATTTTAACTCCTTGATTACTAGATGGCGGTATTGAAATATGATAAAGGTCAGTATATAACGGAGATCCAATAATNTCATATAAAAGTATTTCAACAAATCCAGTATCAGCCGGATAAACAGTTACAGAATCAAGTGAAATAGTATTATAAACTTCTAATATTAGACCTTCTCCNTANAAATTATAAAAACCACCATTATTTATATCGTTCCGCCCAATATTACCGGCAGTAAAATCTTTATAGGCAGCCCAGTAACTTCTAGCAGAATCTGGATAGACAACAATAGAGTTTCCACTTCCCATACTATTTCCATTTATTGAATCAAACCATTCAATTGTNACACCTGTTGGCCCACTAGCATTCAGTGTAAATGAATCAGTAAAAGGAGGAGAAATACAGAAAGTATCTTTATTTGCGGTAGGNGCAATTGGTGAGTAAAAGTTTTCAAAGCTTAGTGGTCCAAAAGAATCGTTACTATTATCACTGTCATTATTTAAGTTTGTGCTAAATGTAAGGTCATANGTCCCATCTGCAGTCATATCAATTGGATTAGATAATGTATAAATTAAACTACTTCCTCCCATAATAGTGTCGTATATAGTTTCTATATATGGTACACCATTAATAGAATAATCAATATTAAATCCACTTTGAGCAGCTGCGCCAAAGTTTTGAATTGTTACAATAATATCAGAAATACCTAGAGTACATGCATTATCTCCATTAGGAACATCACCATTACTTATTCCGATATCATTCATTGGCGCCTCTTTTATTTCAACGTTATCAATAAAACAATCTGGACCAAAACCAGATATGAAATTGAATCTGATCATGATAGCATTTCCATAAGTGGAGAGATTTATTCTTCCGGAAGATATAAACGATCCGGCATCTGATGTTGTTGCACCATCATTAGACTCAAGGTCTTGTCCAGATTTATACCATATTTGGCTCCATGTTGTACCTCCATCATCTGAAATTAAAACTTCTAAAGCATCGTTTGGATAGGAGGTGTTATATAGATGAGACCAGTCAAAAATCAATTCTGGACTTGACATAGTTGAAACATCAAATACAGGGGATGTCATTAGAGCATTTTGTCCACTAGACCAACTCCAAAAGCTTCCTTCGGCTGCACTGTTATTATAATGAATACATGTTGATGTTCCACCTGTTAAATCCCAACACAGTGGGGGCCATGAAGAAAAATCTTCTAGGTATGGAAATGAAACAAAACTAACACATGGGGAATTGAAAGTAAATGGTCCTGATATTAAACTTGTATCACCAGGCCCACAGATTCCTTGGACATAGAAGCTGTAAGTTGAATTAGGTCCAATAGCAAAAGTTGAAGTGTCGTTATTTACAATTACTGGGCTAACATTTCCAATAGTTGTAGTATCGGAAACAAGGTATACTTGCCACTGTGTTTCGTTTAGACCAGCACTCCATGTTAAATCTACAGAATCAGAAAATAAATTAATCACATTTAAATTAAATGGCTGTGGGCAAGTAGGAGCTTCTCTTATTTCAAAGTTGTCAATGGCTATATCACCTGTAAAAGAACTTCCTACTATTGCAGTTATTTTGAATAAAACAGTTCCAGTATAATTTCCTAGCGTAATTAATTCTTCATTCCAAATATCTCCTTGATCACCTGATTTTGTAAAAATGGTGTTATATGATGCACCTCCGTTGTCAGAAATAGCAACATTTAATGCACCTATTGTTGCTCCATACATGTGATTGAAAAATCTTAATTCAGCTACGTTGAGAGTGCTTAAATCTATTAGAGGAGAATATACAATTGCACTATCTCCCTGAGTTCTAGGAGAAGAGGTTTCTATGTATATATAAGAACCTCCACCTGTCATATCATCACTAGGACCTGTTGAAGAAGATGTAGTTGTTCCTGAATTAAGCGTCCAATCAAACATATCTCCTGTTGTTTCTTGTACCCAACAAATGGGAAAATTATTATCCATATTAGTGAAATAAGGGCTAGGGGTAACAGAACAAGGTGTGATTATAGAAAGTGGTCCAGCAAGTATACTAGTATCTCCACTTGAGCAGATGCTTTGAACATAAATGTTGTAGCTTGTACTAGGATTTAATAATAAGTCAACAGTGTCATTAAATACTGTTAAAGGATTTGTATTTGCTAGTGAACTCGATGCTGGAACCGCATAAACTATCCAGGTTGAATCATTAGGATTTGAAACCCAACTAATATTAGCAGAATCTGCTGTTATACTATTCAGAGTTAATCCAGATGGAGAGGGACAAGATAGACAGGATTGAACTTCAATTAAGTCAATTGCTATGTCTCCAGTATAGGAAGAACCCATAATATAATCCATACTTAGATATATTTGTTGGCCTATATAATTTGAAAGATCAATTCCAACATTTTGATATGGATCATTATTAGAAGTTTGAATTTCTCCAGTATTAGTGAATATAGTGTTAAATGGGCCAGCTTGATTATTGCTAATTCCTACGCTCAAAGTACCCATAGTCGCTCCATAAGCATGTATCCAAAAAGATAGTTCTGCATCATTTGCTGCAAATGCTAAATCAATTAAGGGAGATACTATTGTCCCCCTAGTTGGTCCACCAGTACTTGATTCAAAGTAAAAATAAGAGTTGCCACTATGAGAAGAGCTAGGGCCTGTTCCGGAAGAAGTAGTACCTCCAGAGTTTACTCTCCAAAAACCATTACCAGTTCCAAAATCTCCTGTCCAACCACCTTGAATCTCTAGATCATCTAAAAACACAATACCAGCATTTCCAGAACCTGCTGAACAATCAACTCCTGATGGGCCTTGAATTAAAGTGTTAAAGGTATATGGGCCAGACCATANACTAGAGTCTCCAGATCCACATATTGCTTGAACATAAAAATCATAAGCTGTGGAGGGGCTTAATGAATCAATTCCGTATGAAGGATTACTTGTAGTATCTATATTCCCTGAGCCTAAATTAAATCCAGCTGTTCCCCATTGAATATTCCAAAGAGTTTCTGATCCTCCTGGATTCCATGTTATTGTTGCAGAATCTCCAGTTATATTTGATCCAAGTATATATAAAGGTTGAGGACAAGCTGGAATTTGTTTTACTTCAAAATTATCTACCATTACATCGATTGTTTCAGGATCATCAACCGAACCATCCGTAGCCCAAATTCCAAATTGAACTATCCCTGTATAATTAGCAATAGAAATAATTTCATGATTTCCATTAGGAGCAGTTACATAAGAAGAATTCCAATTGGTAAGAGGGATCCAAGAAGCCCCACCATCATCAGAAATTAATAATTCTACTCTATCATCTGAACCTAATTGGCCTGGAGCTGAACTGCTTAAATTGAAAATTCCAAAATCTAATTCAACTTGATATGGACCACCAGTACTAATATCATATTGAGGGCTTAAAATCCAATCACTTTGTGCTGTTCCATAAAGATAAATTCTAACTGCTCCAGTTGTGCCAATATTAGCAAAGCCATCTGTTATCCATGTGCCTGAACCAAGACCAGAAGGCCCAGTTCCTGGATCTCCATTATCAGCTTCATCCCAACATGCATTTGGCGGGAATCCGGAACTAAAATCTTGTAACTGTGGTGGTGAAAGGGCAGCACATGGGGTTGTGAAAAAATATGGGCCTACTAATATGCTAGAATCAGTTGAACAATTTGCTTGAACATAAAATTCATATGTTGTTACAGGAGTTAAATTGGTTAGTGAAACAGTATCATTTGTGACAGTTGTGGAAGCTCCTAATGCTGATCCAATAGGATGATACCAAATATTCCAACTTGATTCTGCCCCGCTTGGATTCCAAGTGATATCTGTGGCGTATCCAGTAGTATTAAAAGCTAGTACATTAGATGGCCCAGGGCAATTAAAGCAAGATAATATTTCAATTAAATCAATAGCAATATCTCCTTCAAAAGAAGTTCCTGTTGTTCCTCTGGTATAATTAAACTGCANATAAATAGTTTGACCTATGTAACTTGCTATATTGACTCCAACATTTACATATGGATCGGTCTCTGCTGTTTGAATTTGACCTGTTGAAGTGAAAATAGTAGTAAATGGACCTGATGGAGAAGTTGCTAAGCCAACATCTAAAGTACCTATTGCAGAACCGTATGCATGCATCCAAAAGGATAGTTCTGCATCTGAAGCTGCAGATGAAAGGTCTATTGAGGTCGAAACTATAGCTCCAGAATTACCACCACCAGTGCTTGTTTCATANTAAAAGTAATTTAATCCGCTATGCGCACCACTAGGGCCAGTACCAAATGATGAAGTAGTCCCTGAATTCAACTGCCAAATCCCATTACCAGTGCCAAAGTCACCTGACCATAGACCTTGAGATTCTAAATTATCCACATAAGCCGCTCCAGGAAAACCTGAAGTACAATTAAGATTACCGGCACCTTGTANTGAAGTAGAGAATGAAAATGGTCCGGCCCAAGTACTTGTATCTCCTGATCCGCAATCTGCTTGTATATAAACTTCATATGCAGAGCTTGGTGATAGTCCAGTTATTGAGTAGTTTCCAGTCCCTGAAGAAGCATTGTTACCATTACCTAAAATAAAACCACTATTTCCGTATTGGATATTGTATGAAATAGCATTCGTACCAGCNGACCAACTTATATCNGCAGAATTTCCAGTTATGTTGGAAGCACTAAAATTAGAGGGAGGTAAGCATGATGGAGCAGGACATGTAGAATTAGAAGAATCAGTTAAAAATAATCCAAGTTGAGGGTTTGGACCATAATTTCCTATTTGNGAACCGGAAGGATCATAAATTTGAAAAGTAATTTCACTATCCCATGATCCAGAATTAAAAGAAAATTCAACCAAATCATTTGTATAGGTTGAAAAAGATCCTGAACCAGAACTGCCAGTAGCAATAGTTAAGTTTGTTGTAAGAGATCCATTTATAAAAACATCAATTGAAGCACCATTCCATCCATCTCCAAAAGAGTCTTGCATATCAATGTTATAGCTACATTGAGAAAATACATTAAAAGAAATAGAGGTAAAGTAAAGAACAAATAAGAAAGAAATAATTTTTTTCATTTTTTTTAATTATAGTCTAGTAAATTTATATCATTAGTTAATATAAAACAATAACGTGTTTTTGGTATTTATTTAATTTTTAGTGTAAAATAATTTTTTTATTAATTAGTCCTAAATCAGTTTTAATTTGAACTAAATAAATTCCCTTTTCAATTTTGTTAAGATTAATAGTTTTGTAATTGGTGTTAATATTGTCTCTTTTTAAAATAAGCCTTCCACCAAAGTCAATCAATTTAATGTCTTTAATTTTTGAGTTAGAAACAATATTAATTCTACTATTGGTTGGATTAGGAAATAATTTTAAATCGATATTGTTATAATCAAGAATACCAGTACAAACCTCAACTGATATATTTAATGGGGATAAGGAACTAATACAATCATCATTTGAAAAGGCATTCCAATTCATGTTGTCAATGTAAAATTCGTCTCCGTTTTCTGGTTTAAAATTAATCGAACCAACCTCATTGCCATTGTTAATTGCTGCTCCTCCTTGAAAATTATTGTTCACATAAACACTCCAAATTTGTGTATCTAGATCTCCATTTAATTTAATATTGCACCAGCTGTTTTGACCAGAATAAGACCCAATTAAGGTTGTTGTTCCAATATCAAATTCCATTATCCCAGAAGGATTGAATTTAAGTTGAAATAAGTATTGGTTGGAAGGAGTTGTTTGTGATTGTAAATTAATATTAGCGCTTGTTCCTACATAAAGATCAAATGAAATCTCTATTAATCCAGAATTGTAACCTTGGTTAAAAGGTAAATATAAATCATCATCATTTAGATAATTTAAATAAATAGAGTTGTTTCCAGAGACCATTTGAGAATTTGAAATTAAAGCATCATTTTGACCTCCACCACCAAATGGGGTTGTCCAATATGGAGATGATTGAGCAATTAATGCTCCAGAAGGATATCCATCAAAATCATCAGAAAAAATATCTGCACCTTGAACTTGAGCATAATATGTAGTTGAGCTTGATGGGCTAACTTCGTTATTAGTTAATAAGTTATTTCCAGCAGAATCGCTGTACCAATTAATAATCCCTTCATTTGATATTGCTTCAAGTGTAATTGATTCGCCAAGACAGATTGTGTCATCGTTAGTGATTGGAGCGGATGGACTTTGATAATTTTCTTCAGAAGTAATGTATACATTATCAGAAGAATTTTGATCATTTGCAAGAGAGCATTCAAATTCAAAATTATATATACCATCATTACTTAAATCAGCGCTAGTAGCAAAACTAAATACTGCAGTGTCAGAAGCATTTAAATTAGAATTAAATGTTTCTACCACTGGATTGCCACCATTTATCTTGTAGGAAACTGGGAAATTATTTTGTGAAGAAACACCTTTATTGACAAGAGTTATACTAACTTGTTCATTTGTGGATAAATCACATGCAGAATTAGCTTCTCCATAATATACTTCAATATCATCAGTTACTGCGTCGTTGACAGAAAATTCATCAACAGCAATATCTCCAGGCCAAGTATCTCCATCATTGTTTTCTCCAAGGATTCCAGTAATTCGAAAGTGTATTAAATTGGAGGAAGGATTAAGTAAAATTGTTTCTTCCACCCAAAAGTCTCCATGTTCTCCAATTTTATTAAAAATATTGACATATGAATTACCATCATACATATCCACTTGCAACTCACCTATGGCTGATCCATACATATGTGTGTAGAATTTTAACTCTGGATTAGAAAGGTTAATTAGGTCAATTTGTTCACTATACATTATTGCAATATCCCCATCTTGTCTTGGATTTGAAGCTTCAGTATACATATAGTTGCCTCCAATGCTAACATCATCATCAGGACCAGTACCAGCAGAAGGAGTGTCTCCATCATTAAATGTCCAGTCAAAGTCATCTGATTGGTCTTGTGACCAACATTGTGAAAAACCTAGATCAAAGTTTTCATTTATTGGAGCTACACTGTAAGCGCATGCTGTAGAAAAATTATTTATAGAGGAAGGACTGCTTGTATCTCCNACAGAACAAACTGCTCTAACAAAGCAACTATAATTGGTGTTTGGATTAAGATTGCTAATTGTTGTTGGAATATTTGAAGTAGAAATATTTATTCCATTGTAGGATATCATCCATTCAGTTTCATTGCCTGCTGGTGTCCAATTTAGTTCAGCTGAGTTAGCAGTTATATTATTTACTAATAAAGACTGAGGAGATGGACAGGTNCTACATGAATTTACTTCAATTAAATCAATAGCTAAATCTCCAGTATATTCAGGATTTGCTTGNGGATCTCTTATATATGTGAAACTTACATACANAGATTGACCAATATAATTACCTACATTAATTCCAATTTGACTCCATGGGGAATTACCAGCAGTATGGGTTTCCCCATATTGTGAATATACTTCNGTGAATGGGCCATTTATGTTNTTGGAAAGACCTATNTTTAGCATNCCCACAGAACTTCCTCTTCCATGCATCCAAAAAGTAAGTTCAGCATCATCATATACATTTGTTAAATCAATCATTGGACTATATATAGTTGCTGTATCAAATTGACTAGCACCACCATTTCCCCAAGTACTAGATTCAAAGAAAAAATATGAAGTTCCACTNTAAGCATCATCAGGGCCAGTTCCTCCTGAGGGTGTTCCTCCTGAATTTAGTTGCCATATTCCATTTCCAGTTCCATAGTCACCTGTCCAATTGCCTTGTGATTCACAGTCGTCAGAAAAAATTATACTAGCATTTCCAGTGTTACAAGAAATCCCATTAGGAGGTTGTGGAAAATCATTACATGCTTGACAGGATTCCCAACAAACAATTGGCATAGTAATATTTTGGGCTCCAACTAGAACAAATCTTCTTGGAAGTACCATACTACCATTTGTGCAAGTAAGAGAATTAGGTAAGTTTTCTTCAATATTTAATGAATCAGCAGAGAAAATAAATTCATAATTTCCAGTAAATAATGAGATGGTTTTTTCCCATATATTGTCTCCGTCTGGATCAGTCATCTGATCACAATTGCCACAATAGTTATTCCAACTGCCATTAATTTCTGGTATAGAAAAAGAAGATGTAACTTTACTCATGTCAAGTTGAAAAGTAACATCTACAAACTGAGGAGAGCAAGTCGAGTTGGATGTGTCAGAAATTAAAAAGCTATCATTTCCATCATTATCAGCAAATGGACCAATATCTAAAATTTGTGTTCCATTTGGGTCATATACTTGAAAGGTTATTTCAGTATCCCAGTCTCCAGAAACAAAATAAAAGTCCACAATATCTCCATTTAGTGTAGAAATAGAATCTATACTTGAATTCCCATTATTAAAAGTAAAGTTTGATGCTAAAATACCATTAATATTAACTTCCACTGAAGCACCATTCCATCCATCTCCCCATGAGTCTTGCATGTCAATAACATAATGACACTGTGCATAAATGTTATTTGTAATTAGAAGACTTATTAATAAAATTTTGCTAGTGAGGATTTTAGTTATGGAATTCATTTTTTTATGTGGAATATAATTATTGTATTATGTTAATTATAACGATACAANATGCTTATGGTTGGTTATAAATAAATATTTCCTTCAATTTACAAAATAAAAAAGGGAGTCGAAAGACTCCCTTTGATTTTTTTTGTGTTTTAGTTGGTTTACTTAATAATAACTTGCTCAGTTATTACAGCGTCAACAGTTTCAACAAATATCATATACATTCCTTTATCAAGGTCTGAAANATTAACATCAACTTTGTTCAGATTAACGTTGTTTGATGTATAAACTACTTTACCTTGAACATCTGTTATGTTAACATTGATAATTTCAGAGCTGTTAGATATTGTGAATTCACCTTTATTTGGGTTAGGGAATATAGATAGGTTAGAATTAGCTATCTCATTTATTCCAGTACAGTTGTTTACAACAACAATAGCTTCTGTTCTATTTTCACTTACACACCCTTTAAGTGCAAGGAACTCTATATTATCTAAATAATAAAGATCATTGTCAGGAGCACCTCTTGGGTAAAAGTTANCNGATGCAACTGGGTCACTATTTGCAAATGAACCTATTGAACTACCATTTATTGTTAATTCCCATAATCCTGTATTATAATCACCATCTAATTCAACAGTAATCCATTTTGGCNNACCCATTGGGTCTGTACCTCCAGAATATGTTCCACTTAATACAGATGCTCCATTAATAGACACATCAACAGTTGCATTTGGATTATCAAAAACAACATCAAATGCCCATGCTGTTCCTATTGCAACATCTTCCTGCATATTGAAGTATGCACCATTAATGATTTTCATATCCACTGAAAAGTGAACTGTTCCTCTGCTAATTGCTTCACCATATTCAAAAACAGGGTCATTCACAACAGAGTAATCACATTTTAATGAGTTACCACCATTACCTTCAGAAGATGTAACTGCCGCTGGAGTTACTGTAGCAGCAGGCCAAGGAGTCCACCAGTTAGAATCAACAACTGATATTAAATCTCCATCTGCAAAACCATCAAAATCTTGTGAATAAGTAAAACCATCTTCTACTTCAGCATAATAAGAAGTAGTAGCATTTGGAGCAACCATTAAGTCATCTCCTTCACCAACTTCATTACCACCTGTCATAGCATCATACCATGTAACATAACCATCGTTAGACATTGCATGAACGTGAGCAGTATCACCATCACAGATAGTGTCTCCCATTGTGGTTGCAGCAGCTGGAGTGAAATAGTTTTCACCAGAAGTTGCATAATGATTATCCGTAGTATCTGAATCAGTTGCTAAATCCACATGTAGTGCAACATCATAGACTCCATCTGCACTCATATCAGCAGTAGCTGCAAATACATGCATTAAGGTATCCCCAGGAGCTAGTTGTCCAGTAAAGGTTTCAACAACAGCTGTTCCACCATTTACACCATAAGACACATCAAAATTACTTGCTGTATCTAATCCTTGGTTTTCTACCCATACCTCAATTGGCTCAGCATTTGTTAATGCACATCCACTTGGGGCAACTGCAGCAATAATTGCTAAATCATCTGATGGTGTTTCCCTAACCTGGAAGTTGTCAATTGCAGCATCTCCCCAGTATTGAACACCAGCACCATTATCGCCAACAACACCTAAGATAATGAATTGTACTGTTCCACCAGCATATGCGCTTAGATCAACAGTTCTTTCATCCCATTGGTTACCTTGGTCTCCTAATTTTTGCCAAATCATTGTTGGAGCAGGGTTAGCTGCTGTAACAACATGAATGGATAGCTCACCTATTGATGCACCATACATGTGACTAAAGAATCTTAATTCAGGAAGTGTAAGTCCACTAATGTCAATACTAGAAGAAATTAAGAAAGCAGAGTCACCAGGTGCTCTAGGGCTTGATGTTTCAATGTACATGTAGTTTCCACCACCTGTTACATCGTCAGAAGGACCAGTAGATCCTGATAATGTACCTCCGCTATTTAAAGTCCAATCAAATTGAGGTCCACCAGCAAGTGTCCAACAAACAGATAGCCCATTATCAAAGTCTTCAAAATAAGGAGCAACATCTACATTACAAAGAGTTCCAAATGTGTATGGCCCTACGTAAATACTTGTATCTCCGCCACCACAGTCAGATTGAATATAATAATCGTATGCTGTTGCAGCAGTCAACCCAGTTAATGAATAAGGATTAGATGACACAGCAACAACAGTACCTGAACCCTGAGAGAATCCAGAAACACCATATTCAATGTTCCAAGCTGTTTCAGATCCACCAGCAACCCATCCAAGGTCAGCAGATGATGTAGTTATATTAGTTGCAGTTAAAGTATTTGGAGCTGAACATGAAGGACAAGCATTTAAGCCAAGGGCACTTCCAGGAGGACCTGCAGCACTACCAGCTTCAGCAGCTATCACAATACCAGCGTGATCGTAAATGTTGTATACATTTTCACCTTGATAACTTCCTAAACCTAAGTAATTAGCATCCACTACATCACCGATATCTACAGGAACTAGTGTTGATTCTGGACCAGCACCATTTACAATTGTAAGTGAGTCAAACACTACACCATTAACAACAATTTCTAAGTAGTTTCCATTCCATCCATCGCCCCAAGTATCAATTAATTCAACTGTGAAATATCCACATGTTCCAGCAGCTGGATTAGTTGTAGCTGAAACAGGCCCAACCCATGCACTTGTTCCTGATGAACCACAATCAGACTGTACATACATGTCATATGAAGTATTAGGTGTTAACCCAGAAAAAGAATATGTTGTAGCAGTTACCGCAACAATAGTTCCAGATCCTTGAGCAAATCCTGCAGCGCCATATTCGATATTCCAAGCAGTTTCTGTACCACCAGCTGTCCAAGATAAGTCAGCTGAAACATCAGTCACATTTGAAACTGAAAGAGCTGTAGGACTAGCACAAGATGGAGTTTCTCTAACTTCAATGTCATCTACTAAGATGTCATTATGGTAATCCGTACTTGCACCACCAGACTCGGCTCTTAATCTGAACTGAGCAAAAGATGTATTAAAAACATGTGAAGAATAATCAATTAAATGTTCCTGCCAACCAGCATTAAGTTGAGCTACTGAATCAATAACCGACCAGTTAGCTCCGTCATAAGCTTCAGTATATAGTATATTAATGGCAGTAGAATTGGCATTTACACTATAATAGAAAAACTTCAACTGAGGAGTTGTAAGTGAACTTACATCAATCAGAGGAGAAGTAAGAACTGCACCAGCGTCTGATCCACTGAAATCTATCCATGCAAATGATCCACCATTTCCAGTATTGTCTCCAGCACCTGCAGCAGCAAAACCAGGTGTTCCGGTGAAAACCCATCCAGATCCAGTCGCTTGAGTCTCAGACCAACAAGAGGGAAGAACTCCTGCATCAAAACTTTCTACCAATGGAGCTGAAACTGCATTACAAGGTGTAGTAACAGAAACTGGCCCTACATAGGAACTTTGGTCAGAACCGCAGTCGGCCTGAACATACATATCATAAGCTGTGTTAGCTGTTAAACCAGAAAGTGAGTAAGTAGTAGCTGTTGCAACAACAACAGTTCCAGAACCTTGAGCGA
>PBJU01000024.1 GCA_002721285.1 Crocinitomicaceae bacterium | reverse complement strand
CCTGCAGATGAAGCGGATAAATCAATTTGACCAGTAGATGAATTAATCGTTAATCCAGAAGATGAACTGAAAGTTCCTCCTGTAACACCTGATAAGCTAGGAGTTGGATCAACTCCAGATTTACAATAATTGGATGATGCATAGGAAATTGTTGCACTTTCGTCGGCTGTAATGGTAATATTGTATGTTCCAGTTACAGCACATTGGTTACTTGATGTTAAATAAGATACTGTGTAAGAACCTGCTGTGGAAGCAGATAAATCAATAACACCAGTTGATGGATTAATAGATAATCCAGATCCAGAGCTAAATGTACCACCGCTAGTTCCTGTAATAGTTGGAGTTGGATCGCTTCCAGAAACACAATATTCATTTGTGGAGTAAGAAAAAGTTCCCACTTCATCAGCAATTACAGTTACATCAAATGTTGAGGTTGAACTACAGNTGGGTGTAGTATANGTNANAGTGTAAGTNCCAGGNGTTGATGCACTTAAATCAATTGCACCAGATGATGTGTTTAAAGATAATCCAGAGTTTGCAGAAAATGANCCACCAGTNACNCCAGANAAACTNGGAGTTGGATCAGAATCTGACTGACAATAANTNGATGATGCATAAGAAAATGTNGCNTTTTCAGGAGTTACAGTTAATATACCGCTTACATTAGAAGAACCGTCCCAGAATCCNCCACCCGANNCNCTNTAACCACCNTAGACGTAATCACAACCAGCATTTTTNTATCTNAATGTNTAATAATANGTNCCAGNATTAATTCCTGTAATTATTCCATTGTATTCATCTCTNGNACCTNCATCAGTATCAGTATTNTAAGTTGCNGTTGACCAATTNGTCCAAGTAGANGGGTCAGTATCNGTAGTNNTNTANCCNAAATCNACTGTNATNCCANANCCNTGACCNGAAAAATTTGTAATTCCNGGTTCTTNNATNCTNCCATANATTCCAATAAAACCTCCATTACAGNTAAATGATGCATTTGGTGGCGANTCTAAATTAACCCAATCTATTTGNGAATTAACATTAACNGTAACCTGNGCTGTATTNACACAATTATTTNCATCAGTTCCTGTNACAGTATAAACAGTAGATGTTCCAGGTGCAGAAAAAGCAACGCCATTTGTAATTCCGTTGTCCCANGAATAAGTAGANGCTCCNGNACCTGTTAATGTAACACTACTTCCTTCACAAACTGCTTGATTCGATCCTCCACTTACAGTAACATTGGGTAGCGAGTTAACTACAATAGATATATTGTCTGTTGATGAACAAAAGGTTCCTCCATTATTTTGAGTAACTGTAAGTTCNTAAGTGGTATTAGCAGTTGGAGAAACTACATAACTTTCATTAGTAGATAAAATAGTNGAGTTTCCACTNACTCTCCATTGATAAGTAGCCCCAGAAACACTAAAAGCACTTAAAGTTGTACTAGATCCAATACAAATAGAGGACGATGTAGCACTTGCACTCGCAGTAGGGTTAGTTAATACTGTCTTTTGTACAACATTTGAGGAATATACAGCNGTTGCNTCTGAACANCTGTAATAACCTCTTCTATACCATGTAGTTTGGGATATAGTTGATGGAGGATTATAAGAAGAGCTATTGGAACTGCTGATTGAAGTCCATGGACCTGTATTTGATGTGGTTGAAAATTCCCAAAAATAAGTAGGTGTTCCACCCGATCCTCCAGAACCATTAATTGANCTTATTATATTACCAGGATTATACGATCCGCATTGTTGTTCAGCACCATTAATTTGACCACCAAGCGTAGCTTCNNTNGCTACGGTTTTTTCAACTGCTGAAGTGTAAACAGCATCGTTTATATCGCATCTATAGTACCCCCTTCTGTACCAAGTTGTTTGAGAAATATTAGATGGAGGNTTATAAGTAGTGCTATTNGCTCCTGATATTACAGAAAAACCTGAAACAGATGAAGTAGTTGATATNTCCCAAAAATAAGTAGGAGTTCCATTAGCGCCACCACTTCCGGATGAAGTTGANGTAATTAAAGATGGATTAAATGAACCACAACCGGTTTCATCTCCATTTATAGAACCAGCGCCGCTGGGCTCCGTACACCCTNCAACAGTTATAATTCTAAAAAAATCTCCTTTTAAGCCATTATTACAGCCTAATCTAAATGTTTTCATTGGATTTCCACTGTAATTTGGATCACGAGANACACCACCGTCATCAACAACCTGCCACCAGTCATTACTTATATTTTGAGTATTCCAGCTTGAAATGTAAGGTGCTCCGTCTCCTTCATTAGAGGGTTCAAACCACCTGTCTTTAAATTTTGAAGAGCTATTTGCTTTGCTGTATCTTGGGTAATCTCCGTTATTGTTATTNCCACTGTAAGCTGAAAATCGTGTCCCAGTAAAATACAATGTATGTCTCCAATCATAACCAACAGCAACAATATCTCCTAAAAAGGTTACTTCACCATAACTTTTTCTGCTTCCAGTTATTTGACCAGGNTAACCACGACGATTAACGTCGTCATTTAGATAAACCATGTANATATTAACAACGTCACCAATTGATATACCACCATTCCATTCCAAAAGATCAGGACCAGTTGTTCCATCCGTGTAACCAGATTGAGAAGACTTTAATTCATCTAATAAAGTTTGATCAACAGTTAAATTTAGTGCTTCGTAAGTAACTATTACTCTTTCCGCTCCAGTACCATCAACATTACCACAACAACTTGCTGCAGATTCACGACCAAAGAAATGTTTATTGCCATTTGAATTATCTACAAAAGCATCGGAAGTTGTTATTGGATTGGTATCTGTTTGTGCAATAACTTGTTGCTGATATAATCCAGCAATAAAAAAGAAAATAAAGCTGAGAAGCTTTATTGTTGATGAATATTTGTTTTTAAAATTCAAGTATTTATTAATTGTAACTAAAAAATTAACATTACTAAGTTGATAAAAATTATCAAAGCATATATAATATTTAATTTAAGATAGACAAATGCGTAGTAGTTAAGGTGTAAAATATTAAAAAAAGTTAAAATTGATAATAAACGCGTAGTATTTAAGTAGTGTGTTTTAAACTAATTAAGTAATTAACTAAGTCATCTTTTTTACTCAAACCCAATTTCTTTCTTAATCTATATCTCCTACTTTCAACAGACCTTACTGAGAGTCCCATTATATCTGCTGTCTCCTTGGTATTTAGATTCATTCTTAAAAAAGTACAAAGTTTTAAATCAGCTGTAGTAAGCTCAGGATAGGTTCTTGTTAAGTACTCAAGATACCCTGGGTATGCAGCACTAAATTGATCAGAATAGTTATCATCCTTTCTTTTATCGTTGAGTAGTCTATTTAACTTATTTAGTAGTGGAGAAAAAATATTTTTGTCCTTTTCTGATTTAATTAATGAAACATAATATTTAATGTCTTTTAATATGGATGTCATCTGCTCATTCTCCTGAACTATATTCGTTGACACAGCTGCTAATTCTCTTTTTTTATGCTCTAAATCAGATTTAGCAATCCTTTCTTTTTGATTTGCAATAACCATTTGTTTATCCATGTATATTTTCCTGGAAATTAAATAAGCAACAACAAAAGCTAAAATTAAAATAGCTATGATTGAAAACAGTAGAATTATGAACTTTGAAGACTTTTCCTCCTCTATTTCCCGCTTTTTAATTAAAATTTCATTTTTTGACTCAAGTCCAGATAAAAGTTGACTTATTTGAACGGAATAACTATAATCTTTACTCTCTAAAACTTTATCTATAACTTCATCCATACCCTCTTTGAGACCTAATTTATTCATCACTTTTATTTTCAACTCAAGAGCTATCTCTATTTCATTTTTTAGATTCTTTTCCTTTGACATGGAAATACATTCATCTATTGTTTTTAAACAATTCTGATAATCTTCATCATAATAATATGCTAATGCAATTTTATTTTGAAGGCTAATTTTTTGAAATGCAAAATCAGCATAATATTCTTTTGCTATAGAATAAGACTCAATTGCCTCTTTATATTTTTTATTCCTAACTAAATACTGCCCCTTGTATTGATAACAATTTCCAACATAATTAACAGCAAGACTAAATACAATATCATCGTATCCTTTATACTTCGAAGATCGATATTGATTAATATCTTTATTAATACTATCAGTTAGTAATAAATATTTTTCAGCTTTTAAAGGCATGTTCCATATATAATATAGCTCAGATAATGACTTATAGGAATGAGATATATCAGAAGGATTAAAGTTATACTTCAGTCGAAGTTCTAGAGACATTAATATGTATTCCAATGATTTACTATACTGCTCTATTTCTATATAATATAATGCTATATTATTATAAGTTGTTGATAGACCTCTTACTTTAGGAATTAATGAATCTAATTCATTAAAGTACTCTTCAGCTATTCGATATCTTTCTAAAGCTTTATCAAATTGACCCTGATTGAAAAAAATATTTCCTATATTAATTACCAACCACGGTTGCTGCGGGGTTTGAGTATTTATAAAATAATTATCAGCATTATGTTTTAGTAAATTATATTCATACATAGCGTCTTCTAAATAAGAAAGCGCTAATACAGGAAGCTCCTTTTTCATATATAACTCTCCCAAAGTACTGTACAAAAACAACGTTGTTGTACTAGGTCCATTTGGAATAAATTCATCTAGAGATTTTAAACATAAAGAGATGGCAAGATTTGGATCAGAATATTTCAAAGAATAAAGTCTTTCTTTTAATTCCGCATCCTCCATGCTTATTATAGTTCTGTATTTATTTATTTTATTATTAGCTTGAGAAGTAAGCACAACAGGAGTAATGAGTACCAATATAAGTGTTATATTTTTAAAAAATAAATTCATTAACAGAGTTAAAAAATGAAATATAATAAAAAAAAAGGTATATAAGTGCGTATTAAAAAATTAAATTATTTACAATTAATATTAAGTAGAAACATCCATTTAAGTGATAAATCAACAAGTCAAAAAAATAAATTTCAAAAAAATCCGTAAATAAGTCTTTATTATATGCTAATGCATTACATTTGCACTTTAATAAATTAACAATGAATAAAGGAACAGTAAAATTTTTCAATGAAACAAAGGGATTTGGTTTCATAAAAGAAGAAGGTAACAACAATGAACACTTCGTTCACGTATCAGGTTTAATCGACGAAATTAAAGAAAATGATCAGGTTGAATTTGAACTTAAAGAAGGTAAAAAAGGATTAAACGCAGTAAACGTTAAAGTTGTATAATTAACAACTAAACTTTTTTTTATTAAAGCTCATCTTGCGATGAGCTTTTTTTATATCTAAGAATTAAATTCGTCCAATTCCATCCACTTAGATAATTTCTCATCTAATAAAAGATTAACCTTTTCCAGCTCCTTGCTTTTTTCTAACATTGATTCATAATCCAAAGAAGAATCCTTAAAAAGGTTTTCTATTTTTTCTTTTTCCAATTCTAATTTCTCTATTTGCTTCTCTAAATTCCTATGCTCTTTTTTTTGCTGGAATGAAAGCTTATTGGTATTTAACTTAGCCTGATTAATTTCGGCTTTTTGAATTTCCTTTTCTTTATTATTTAATTTTATTCTGTACTCTGAGTAACTACAATACTCATCTTTAATATCTCCCCCACCTTTAAAAACAAACAAATGATCTGTCAACTTATCCATGAAATATCTATCATGTGAGACAAGAATTAAACAACCTTTAAAGTCTAACAAAAACTCCTCTAACTTATTTAAGGTTAATAAATCTAAATCATTAGTTGGCTCATCTAAAATCAAAAAATTTGGATTTTTCATAAGTATTGTAAGTAAATACAATCTTCTTTTTTCCCCACCACTTAATTTTGACACATAAGTATATTGCATTTTTGAAGGGAACATAAAATGCTCTAATAATTGTGAAGCAGTTATCTTTCTGCCATCAGACATTATTATAACATCTGCAATGTCTTTAAGTACTTCTATTACCCTTTTATCTTCTTTTAAAACTATTCCTTTCTGGGTGAAGTATCCATATACAATAGTTTCTCCCACATTTATTTTACCACTATCAGGTAACTGTTGCTGGGTAATTATATTCAAAAATGTACTTTTTCCAACGCCGTTATCTCCAATAATTCCAATTCGCTCTCCATTTTTAAATGTATAATCAAACCCATTCAAAATCTTTAAATCACCGTAGGATTTATATACTTTTTTTAATTCTAATATCTTTCCACCTACTCTACTCATTTTAACTTCAAGCTTTAATTCTTGTTTGATTTTTTTTGAGTTGGCTTTAGCTTTAATATTTTCAAAATTATTNACCCTTGCTTTTGACTTAGTTGTTCNAGCTTGAGGTGTTTTTCTTATCCATTCTAGCTCCTTCTTCATTAATCTACCAGCCTTTGATATTTCAATGTTAAAATTGGTCTCTCTCTCATCTCTTTTAACTAAAAAATAGCTATAGTTTCCCTTGTGATGATATAATTTACCATCTTCTAGCTCCAAAATATGATTGCAAACTCTATCTAAAAAATAACGATCGTGTGTTATCATTAAAAGGGTGATATTTTGACTTTTTAAATAGTCTTCTAACCATTCTATCATTTCNATATCAAGATGATTGGTTGGCTCATCTAACAATAATAAATCAGGAGCATCAATCAGTAACATAGCAAGAGCTAATCTCTTTTTTTGACCTCCTGAAAGTATTTTTACTTTTTGATCTAAATCAACAATCTTAAATTTTTCTAATATTTGCTTTAGTTGATTATCAAAATTCCAAGCATTAGATTTATCCATAGCTAAAGAGGCCTGTTCGAACCTNTCAGCATTAACTTCATTNTAATTATCTGTTTGTTTTTCTAGAGCAGATTCATATTCTCTAATAACCTTCACAACATCTGAGTTGGAATTATATAACAGCTCATTAATGGTATAATCATCACGAAAAACTGGCTCCTGTTCTAAATATCCNACTCTAATTCCATTTCTTAAAGTGATTTTTCCTGTATCAGAAATATCATTACCAGCAATAATTTTCAGCATACTTGTTTTGCCAGTTCCGTTATTGGCAATTAAAGCAACTTTATCCCCATAACTTAAACCAAAGCTCAAACCCTCAAACAGCACCCTCTCCCCAAAAGATTTACTTATATTTTCTACAGATAAATAATTCAATTTTGAACCCCCATATTTATTAATTTTTGGTAAAAGTAATTGCATTCCTTCAGAAGAGGAAACAATGAACCATCTACTTTTAATTCAGAATTTGATATTGATTTTTCAAACCCCGTGGATTGATGAACATTTTCATACCAGTACTTGGCCCAAACTCCATCCTCTTTAATTCCTCCTTTGGGCCATTTCAACATATTATCAGTAAAGTCTATGGATGAAAAAGCACATATTTTCTGNAATTCTTTTTTAGGACTAGTCAATAAATCATCNGAATTAAGTATGCAGAAATCAGCTCCCATTTCTTTAAATTTTAATGCTGCTTCATACTGTAACTTATATCCAATATCNTCCTGAGTAGGTTGTTTGACCACTTTTGAAAATGAAATTATTGATTGTTCTGGATTTCTGGTTAATATTATATTGATCCAATTTTTAGCAAATTCTAGAGAGTTTCCTTTCAAATGATGAGTCATATTCTTTATAAAAAGTATTTCTTTTGAAATTTCACTATTAATTTCAGATAAAACCTGAGTAAAACTATTAGGCTGACTCATTAAAATGTTCTTTTTTCCTGGATGAAAAACAGTTGGATTTACATTGGATAAGTAAAAAGCATAAAACGGCTCATCTACAACCATTGTATCCAGCCTTTGAGCAAAAGAATACATAAGTGCAGTTGAAATATTTCGTGGACTTGACCACAAACAAATAATTTTACTCATTATCAATTATCTAATTGTTCTTCTATAAGTTCTCTGTANCCTTGCATCAAAGATTGACAGATTTNGTTGTTTGAATTTTCTCCAATAACCCTTCCATCTACTGAAACAACTGGAGTTAAACCAGCAAAAGTGCCAGTTACAAACGCTTCATCAGCGCCATAAACATCAAATAAACTATAATTTTCTTGTTTACATAAGATATTTTTTCTCTTACATACATCAATTATCTTTTGTCTTGTTATACCATTCATACAATATTGACCGGTTGAAGTGATAACAACTCCATTTTTAACAATGAAAAAGTTGGTTGAATTACATGTACTAACAGAACCATTAACATCCAACATCAAAGCTTCATCTGCTCCAGCTTCAATAGCTTGAATTAAAGCTTGAACTTCATGTAGCTTACTATGACAGTTTAATTTAGGATCTAAATAATCTGGTGAACCTCTTCTAATAGTTGAAGTAAAAAGTTTAATTCCTTTAGTTTTAGAATTAGAATCCGCTAATTTATACTCTGGAATAATTACTAAATTTGGTCCTGAAACAGTAAGTCTAGGATCCTGAGAAGGAGTTTTTTTTATACCTCTTGTTACCATAAATCTTACATGAACACCATCATGCATGTCATTTTCTTTCAAAACACTTTTTATNATAGCCTTTAATTCAGCCTTAGTAAAAGATAAATTGATTCCAGTTGTTTTAGCTGCAGTCCATAACCTTGAAATATGATCATCAATAAAAACTAATTTTCCTTTAACTAACCTCACTGCTTCCCATATTCCATCTCCAACTAAATATCCACTGTCAAACACACTGATTTTGGCTTCATTTCTGATGAATAAATCACCATTTATATAAATCTTAATTTTTTCATTTCTACTATCATATACTGCATTNTGTGTTCCGTGTACCATTATAAATTATTTGAATAAAAGAATAAATATAAGTTTATTGATACAATTTTTCATCAGATGAAAATATCTAAATATATTCGCAGGCTCAATTTTCACTTATTATCAAGTAATTTCATTGCAAAACAAAATAAAAAATATAGCTATACAAGGTATTGCAGGTTCTTTTCACGAAGAAGCTTCTAGACAGTTTTTTACAAAATGTGAAATTAAGTTTTCGTTTTGCGACACTTTTGAACATGTATTTCAGCAAATAAAAGAAAATAATCACACNGGGGTTGTAGCAATAGAAAACTCCTTAGCTGGAAGTATCCTCCCAAACTATGGAGCTATTCAGTCCTATAACCTAAATATTATTGGAGAAACTTACAGAAAAATTGAACAAAATTTAATGGCTTTGCCTGGAACTAATCTTTCAAATATTAATGAAATATGGTCTCATCCAATGGCNTTAAGACAATGTCAAGAATTTCTAAACGAGTACCCAAAAGTAAAAAGTGTTGAAAAAGAAGATACCGCAAAAAGTGCTTATTTAATTAAAAAAAATCAACTAAAAAACACCGCTGCAATAGCAAGTGAAACAGCTTGTAAAATGTATGGAATGAACATTCTAAAAAAAGGAATTCAATCCAATAAAATGAACTTTACTAGGTTTTTAATCCTCTCTAAAAACAAAACCTCTATCAAGCAACCTAANAAAGCTACTTTATGCTTTAGTGTNTCTAANACAACAGGAAGTTTAGCAAAAGTTTTGACCTTTCTAGCTGAAAACCAAATGAATTTGACTAAAATTCAGTCACACCCTAAATTAGGAAAAAATTGGGAGTACTTTTTTTATATTGACTTACTATTTAGCGACTATAAAAAATATTTAATTGTAATTGAACANCTGCAAGAGTATGTTACTGAATTAAGTATTCTTGGAGCATACAAAAACGGTATAACCAATGAGCTTTAATAATGAATACTGCCAATAGATTAAATAGCGTAAAGGAATATTATTTCTCTAAAAAACTAAGAGAAATTGAAGAATTAAAAAAACAGGGAGTTGATGTAATTAATGCTGGTATAGGCAGCCCTGATTTAGAACCTGATAATTCTGTAATAAAAGAATTAAAGGAGCAAAGCGCTAAAGAGGGTGCTCATAAGTACCAAAGCTACAAAGGACTTCCAGAATTAAGAAGTGCTTTTTCTTTATGGTACAAAAATTACTTTAAATGCAATTTAAACCCAGATAATGAAATTCTTCCGCTAATGGGTTCTAAGGAAGGAATTATGCATATCTCATTAGCTTTCTTGAATAAATCAGATGAAGTTTTAATACCTGATCCTGGATATCCTACTTACGCTGCTGCTGCTAAAATGGTTGAGGCAAATGTANTTAAGTATGATTTAAAAGAAGAAAANANCTGGCTTCCTTGTTTAAAATCAATAGAGAAAAACAATTTAGAAAAGGTTAAAATCATGTGGATTAATTATCCTCATATGCCTACAGGAGCTTCTGCAAATGATAGAAATTTAATTGACATTATTGAGTTCGGGAAAAAACATGATATTTTAATTTGCAATGA
Source organism: Crocinitomicaceae bacterium (assembly GCA_002721285.1). The sequence continues at coordinate 31,281 of PBJU01000024.1, read as the reverse complement.
CAATCCCTATGCATTTATTCTGAATAATGATCAAAAAAGCATACTTCAATTTAGAAATATATACGATCAAATTTTAGAGCTTAATTCTTTAAGCAAATCTCATAATATGGCTGGATGGAGAATTGGAATGGTAGCTGGAAACAAGAATTTAATTGATTCTATTTTGAAAGTTAAAAGCAATATGGACTCAGGGATGTTTTTTGCTATTCAAAAAGCAGCTGTAAAAGCACTTTCTTTAAATAAAGAATGGTACTTAAGTATAAATCAAACCTACAGAANAAGAAGAGAGTTAGTATGGGAAATAATGGATTTACTTAATGCAAAATATGATAAGAATGCAAAAGGGATGTTTGTATGGGGTAAAATTAACAACAGTAATTCCTTAGAGTTNGCAGATAACATTTTAAAAAAATATGCTGTGTTTATCACTCCAGGAGATATTTTTGGAAAAAATGGAGTTGGTTATATTAGAATGTCATTATGTTGTAATGAAATCGTTTTGAAAGAAATATTAAAAAGGATAATCAAATGAATATAGCTGTTATAGGTCTAGGTTTAATTGGTGGTTCAATGGCTTTAGAATTAAAGCAAAAAGGATTTTGCAACTATGTTATAGGAGTTGACAACAACAAAGAACATAGTGAAAGTGCATTAGAACTAAAAATTATAGATGAAACTTGTTCAATTGAAGAAGCTATTAAAAAATCAGAATTAATCATTCTTTCCACACCTGTTAATGTATCTTCAAAAATAATATTATCCATTTTAAATAATATTGAAAATCAAATCCTAATGGATGTTGGCTCTACAAAAAATGAGTTAATAGAAAAAATTAAATCACATCCTAAAAGAAAAAATTTTGTTGCCACCCACCCTATTGCAGGAACAGAATTTTCTGGACCTTCCGCAGCACATTTAGGTTTATTTAAAAATAAAGTAACTATTATTTGTGATCAGAAAGATTCTTCATCAATTGCATTAGATCGAATTAAAGAAATTTATGATGTTTTAGAGATGAAAATTATTTTCATGACTGCAAAAGATCATGATGTACACAGTGCATATGTATCTCACATATCTCATATTAGTTCTTTTTCATTAGCGCTAAGTGTTATGGATAAAGAAAAAGACGAGAAAAACATACTTAATATGGCAGGAAGTGGTTTTGAATCTACTGTTAGATTAGCCAAATCCAATAAGGAAATGTGGACACCAATATTTAATGAAAATAAAAAAAATATTTTAGAGGTATTAGACAATTACATTGGGAAATTGAATGCATTTAGAGATGCAATTAATAACAATAATGAATCCGCTCTAAATAGTCTTATTCAAGAGGCAAATGGAATTAAAAAAATATTAAAATAAAATACTATGAGCATAAACATAGATGAAAAATCATCTTGGCCTATAACATTTAATAAGCCATTAATAATTGCTGGGCCATGTAGCGCTGAATCTCAACAGCAGATGCTAAAAACAGCTAATGAATTAAAGAAACATAATAATCTTTTATTTAGAGCAGGAGTTTGGAAGCCAAGAACAAGACCAAATAGTTTTGAAGGTATTGGAGAAAAGGCTCTAAAATGGTTAGATATTGTAAAAAAAGAAACCGGATTAAAAACAACAACAGAAGTTGCTAATGCTATGCATGTTGAAGAAGCACTAAAATATGATATTGATGTTTTTTGGATTGGTGCTAGAACGACTGTAAACCCTTTTGCAATTCAAGAGATAGCAGACGCTTTAAAGGGGACTAATAAACCCATAATGGTGAAAAACCCAATAAATCCTGATATTAACCTTTGGATGGGAGCTATTGAAAGATTTAATGCAGTTGGATTAACAAAAATAGCTGCAATTCACAGAGGATTTTTTGCTTATAACAACAGTAAATATAGAAACATTCCTCAATGGCAATTACCTATTGAATTAAGACAAAGAATACCAGGGATTCCTATGATATGTGATCCTAGTCATATTTCTGGTAATAGAGATTTAATATTTGATATTTCTCAAAAGGCTATTGACATGAATTACGATGGTTTAATGATAGAAACTCACATCAATCCCAATGAAGCATTGAGTGACAACTCCCAACAAGTAAATCCAGATCAATTAAATAACATTTTAAACAACTTAGTTATTAGAAACTCTGAAATTGAAAATGATGAATTCAAATCCTCATTAAGAGAGCTTCGTATTCAAATAGATGATTTAGATAATGAATTATTAGATGTACTTAAAAGAAGGATGAATGTTGCTGAAAAAATTGGTATACATAAAAAAGAGAAAGGGGTGACAATACTTCAATCTAAAAGATGGAAACAACTTTTTTCATCTAGAATCCAAAATGGTGTCAAAAGTGGTTTAAGTGAAGAATTTATGAGCAGATTATTAAAAGCTATTCATCAAGAATCTATAAACAGACAAACTAAAATCATGAATAAATAATAAATTTAGGTTTACTATTGATTATATGAAATTTAAAAAACTACCTTTTACAGATATACAAGTAAGTGAAATTTGCTTGGGCACAATGACTTTTGGCAAACAGAATACTGAATCTGAAGGTCATCAGCAATTGGATTATGCTGTTAGTAGAGGTGTTAATTTTATTGATACTGCTGAATTATATCCTGTACCTGCTGAAGCTGAAACATATGGAGAGACGGAAAGAATTATTGGAAACTGGATTAAAAAGAATAACAATAGGTCATCAATAATACTAGCTAGTAAAATTGCTGGTCCTGGAGCATATACAAAACACATTAGAACTACTGGTTTTAGTAAATCTGCTCTTAAAGAAGCTGTAAATGATAGTTTAAAGAGACTTCAAACGGATTATATTGATTTATATCAATTACACTGGCCTGAAAGATTTACTAATACATTCGGAACAAGAGGATATAAGCATATTTCTAAAGAAAAATGGGAAGATAATTTTTCTGAAATACTACTTAACTTAAATGAACTTATTAAAGAAGGCAAAATAAGACATATTGGTTTATCCAATGAAAACCCATGGGGAGTAATGCGTTTTTTGGAAGAATCTAAACAAAGCCTACCTAGGATGATTACTATTCAAAACTCCTACTCTCTTCTTAATCGACAATTTGAAGTTGGTAATGCAGAAATTTCAATGAGAGAAAAAATAGGTCTATTAGCCTATTCTCCTTTAGCCTGCGGAGTACTAACTGGAAAATATATTGAAGGAAAAGATGCAGCTAATAGTAGATTAAATTTATTCAAAAGATTCGTTAGATATAGTAGTGATCAAAGCACATTAGCAACAAAAAAATATTTAGCCTTAGCAAATGAATTAGGTATTTCATTAACTCACATGGCACTTGCATTTGTAAATCAACAAACTTTTGTAACTAGTAATATAATTGGAGCTACAAACATGAACCAACTGAAAGAAAATATTGACTCTATAGATATTGAATTAAACCCAAATACCGTAAATGCAATAAATGAAATTCATGAAGAGATACCAGATCCCTCTACTTGAAAAATTAGAATACGGCATAGTTTTTGACATATCTTTTGTAAATTATATTATTNAAAAAACTAAATCCAATATCTATTTTTAGTTAATTTTAAACTATTAAAAATATTATCTAATGAAAAAAATAATCATCTACTCTTTATTAATTACATTATTAATTCCTTCTTGCGCAATTGTAAGGCCTGGTGAAGTTGGTGTTAGACAATCTCTTGGAAGATTGAGAGGTAACCCTGTTTCTCCTGGAATAGCTATTATCAACCCTTTAACTACTGTACTTGTTAAAATCCCCACAAGAACAGTTAATAAAGAAATTAAACTTAACCTTCCATCAAAAGAAGGACTTAATGTTAGTGCAGAAATTTCTATCCTATATCATGTTAAAGAAGAGAAGGCAATTGATATTGTGAATGAAGTTGGAAGATATTTTGAAAGAGTTTTAATTCTCAGCACTTTTAGATCTGCATCTGCTGATGTTTGTGCAAGATTTTATGCAAAAGATATGCACTCTGGAAAGAGAGCTGTAATTGAAAAGGAAATAAAAGATCAAATGGTTGAGCTTTTAGAAAATAGAGGTTTTGTAATTGAAGCCGTACTACTTAAAAGTATTACACTTCCTGCTGGCTTATATGCTGCAATTGAAGCCAAACTAAGAGCTGAGCAACAAGCACAACAAATGGAATTTGTTCTTCAACGAGAGAAAAAGGAAGCTGAAAGAAAAAGAATAGAAGCCGAAGGAATTAGAGATGCTCAAGTAATAATTAAAGAGGGAATTACCGAAGGAAATATCGAATGGAGGAGTTTAGAGGTTCTTAAAGAAATTTCTACTTCACCGAATGCTAAATTAATCATTACTGATGGTAAAACTCCTGTTCTTATTAACGGAGATGATTAGTAATTCTAACAAATAATAGATCATTTATTAACAAAGGTTAACGCTCAATCTTGATATTAATAATAACTTTACTATCTAATAAAGATTGATGAGAATAAGAAAAGTAATTGTCTTTGTAGTTATACTTCTTCTATTAGGGATTATTTTTACTGTAGGAAGTATTAGTTATGAATCTGGTGTCAGCTACGGTGAATCACATGCAGAAGAGATTAGATTATCTAAAACAAAAGAAGTAGAAAGTATAACTTCAAAAAAATATGCTTCTGTAATATATCTTAAAAATGATACTGCTCCAATAAAAGTTAATGGNTCCGGAAGAGTTAATCCAGGGACAATTATTAATATATCAAGTGAAGTTCAAGGTATATTAAATAGTGCACTTGATTTAAAAAAAGGGACTTCATTTAAAAAAGGTCAACTATTATTCAAAATAAGAGACACAGATGCCAAATTACTTTTAGCAGCTAGAAAAAGTGCTTATTTAAGTGCTCTAACCCAGATTCTTCCTGATATTGCAACTGATTTTTCAGATCAATTTGACAAATGGAATGACTTTTTTAACTCCATTAACGTAAATCAACCNTTAGCCTCCTTCCCTTCATTTGAAACCGCAAGAGAAAAGAACTTTATTATTTCCAGAAATATTTTAGGTGAGTTTTTAAATATTAAAAGTGATGAATTTAAACTTTCTAAATTCCAACAAGTTGCACCATTTAATGGTTCTATTGTAGACGCCTTTAGTGACGAAGGCGCTATTGTAAACCCTGGTTCTCCAGTTATCCAGGTAATGAGAAATGATGAATTAGAAATTGAAATTCCAATTCCAATTAAATACATGGATAAAATTAAAATTGGGAACCATGTTGATTTATTGGAAAATGAAAATATGGTATTCGGAAAAGTAGTAAGAAAAGGAGAGTTTATAAACCCAAATACTCAAAGTGTTCCTGTATATGTAAAGCCAAATAAAGGTCACAAACTTTATTACGGTATGTATGTTCAAGCAGAAATATCATTTAACAGTACTGAATTGGTTGCTAAAATTCCTCGNAAAGCNGTTTTTGGTAAAAACAAAATTTACAAATTAAATTCAGACAGTACTATTCATTCTACAAACATTAATATAAAATCAAAAGATGATACCCATTTTTATATAAATGGATTAGAGGACTCTACTATTATTGTTTCTCAACCACTAATTAATGTAAAAGATAGTTTAAAGGTTATTCCAATATTTCAATAAATGAACAAACTCATTGCTTACTTTATNAAGTTTCCTATTTGGGCAAATGCTTTAATAGTAATNACNGCAATNGCAGGTATTTTGAGCTTATTTATTATGCCTAAATCCTTTTTCCCTGAAATGAAACCAAATAGAGTTTATGTNAATGTTNCNTANCCCGGAGCATCTCCTAAAGAAATTGAAGAAGGAATCACTACTAGAATTGAAGAATCTCTAAGTGGAACTCAAGGTGTTAAAGAAATTACATCTAAATCTGCTGAAAACTATTGTCGAATAACTGTTACNGGAAATGAAGGAATTGAAGTAGATGAAATGTTGCAAGACGTTAAGAATCGTGTTGATGCAATAACACAACTTCCNCTTGGTGCTGAAAAGCCAATCATTTATGCACAAACTTCAAGAGGAATGGGAGGTATGAGTAACGTTGTTGGATTTTACTCTCTGTCAGGTCCTGATGACCTATGGAAACTGAAGAAAACAGCAGAAAAAATAGAACGCGAGTTATTAGCTTCTAAAGAAATTAGTCAAGTAAATGTAATTGGTTACCCACCAGTTATAATTGCTGTAGACATAAGGGAAAATGATTTATTAAAATATGGAACGAACTTTAATTTAATAGCAAATGCTATTCAAATGAGTAACATTGATTTATCTGGAGGAAGTGTAAAAACTAATGAAGAAGAAATAATAATTAGGTCCATGAACCGAACAACTGATCCAGAAATGGTTAAAGAAATTATTATTTTCTCACAACCTAATGGAGAGATAGTTAAACTAAAAGATATAGCTGATGTATCCTTAGATTTTTCTGAAATACCTCTNAAAAACTACATTAACAAAAAAAGAGGAGTAAGCTTCATTATCAACAAAACAACTGATGAAGATTTAGATAAAATTGCTAATGTAATGGATGATTACATTGAAAAATTCAATGCNGAAGAAGAAGAATATGAAATGCGAACCCTGTTCCAGTTTGCTGATTTATTGGATCAACGTATTGACACACTCACCTANAATTTAATTATTGGACTNCTATTAGTATGCCTTGTACTNGGTTTATTTTTAAGTTTAAGATTATCTCTTTGGGTTGCATTTGGCATACCTTTTTCATTTATAGGAATGTTATCCTTCGGTATTTTATATGGAATGACCATCAATATGATTTCTCTGTTTGGGATGATTTTAGTAGTTGGAATTTTAGTGGATGATGGTATTGTTATTGCTGAAAATATTTACGCTCATTATGAAAGAGGCAAATCTCCCATGCGTGCTGCCTTAGATGGAACTACTGAAGTAATGAATGCAGTAATNACTTCCGTACTTACTACTGTTTTTGCTTTTTCTACCCTTCTTTTTGTTGGTGGCGACTTAGAGATGATGCAAGAAATGGCTTTTAGTGTTATAGTTTGTCTTTTATTCTCATTAATTGAAGCATTCTTAATTCTACCCTCTCACCTTTCAAGTAAAAAAATATTAAGCCCTCACGACCAACGAAAAAATTCAATTAGANTNCGTTTAGAAAGAGTAGTTAATATCATACGCGATAAATATGAAAGCCTATTAAAAANAATTCTTAAAAGATACCGTCTACATGTATGGGGGCCTATGCTATTTATTGTAATTACAATTGGTCTTTTTAGTGCTGGATGGATTAAATGGACTTTTTTTCCAAGTATTCCTTTTGATAGTATTATTGTAGATTTCGCTTATAAACCTGGAGAAAGAGAAATGAGAACCGAAAAATTCTTGTGGTATTGTGACTCTATTGTAGAAGATTATGCACAAGAATTAATTGATAAATACAATGATACTATTATCACCTACAGGGCAATGAGTGTNGGNAACACAGAAAATATTAGAGAAACCGGTAGTCATGTTGGATCNATTAGGGTTTCTGTCAAGGAAAATAAATTTATTTCTACCATTGACATGTCCAATGAAATAAAAGAAAGAATTCCGCAAGATTCTATTAAATTATTGGAGAAATTTTTAGTNGGTGGACAACAACAATTTGGTCANGAAATATCAATTTCTTTACAAAGTGAAGATGCAAAAGAATTACAGAATGCATCNGAATGGATGAAAGAAAATATTGCTCAATATCCAGGTGTTAAAAGTGTATTAGATAATGGTGGGATTGGAAANAGAGAACTTCATTTAGAGTTAAAATCAAAAGCATATTTATTAGGCTTAAACGAAATGACTATTTCTAACCAAATTAGACAAGGTTTTTTTGGACAAGAAGTTCAACGTTTAATTAATGGAAGAGATGAAGTTAAAATATGGCTTAGGTACCCCTANAATGATAGGAATTCTGTTGCTGATATTGAAAACACAAGAATAAAAACAATTAATGGGCAAGAGTTTCCTCTTAGTGAATTAGCAGACTATACTATTGAAAGAGGGAAAGTTAAAATCAATCATATAGATGGTAAAAAAGAAATTAGAATTGATGCTAGTCTTTTAGATGCCGAACTTTCTGGACAAATAAATAATCAAATAGAAAGAGAAATTCTTCCTAAATTAAGCTCTTTTTTTCCTAATGTAAAGTATGTAATAAAGGGGCAAGCTGAAAGGGCTGCAGACTCAGGAATGAGGCTTGGAATTGCATTTCTAATTAGTATTATTCTTATAATGATTACTATTTCCTTAAATTTTAAATCATTTTACCAAAGCAGGCTTATTTTAATGGTTGTTCCAATTGGGATTTTTAGCGCTTTACTTGGACATGGTATTGTTGGAAAACCCTTTTCNACNTTAAGTGTATGGGGNGTTGTTGCTTTAATTGGNATTTTGGTAAACGATGCTGTAGTTATGTTAGATCANTTTAACAAAAACCTTGAANTAGGNATGNNTATNAAAGAAGCTGTNNTNAAAGCNGGTAAATCAAGATTTAGGGCTATNATATTAACTACNATTACTACTGTAGCTGGACTATATCCNTTAATATTAGAAGAAAGTTTTCAAGCCCAATTTTTAATNCCTATGGCAATTTCTGTNGCATATGGTGTTTTATTTGGAACCATCATTTTGTTAATTTATTTNCCTCCTTTAATATTATATTTTAACGANATAAAAAGAACCAAAAAATGGATTTGGGAAGGTGGTAAAATACCGCCAAAATGGTCTGATGTTGAACCTGTAATTGAGAATCAAAGAAGAGTAAATGAATTCAATGAATAAAATTTTTTGCATCCTATTNTTTATNCCCTTTTATTTAANTGGNCAAGATTCNTTAAGNTTAGGAGAAGCTATCNAAATTGGCTTAAAAAAGAACTACGANATTCTTTTAAGTGCAAAGAATATTGAAATCAATACTTTATTTAACANTTGGGGAGAAGCTGGAAGACTTCCTCAAGTTAACNCTAACATAAATCAAAATAACACATTATCCGACCAAAGAAACAACCCAGCATCTTTCTTACCTTANATGATTCAATCNAATGATNTCAGTGGTAATTTNGCCTTAAACTGGACTATTTTTAACGGNTTTGGAATCAAGGCCAATAAAAANAGATTGGAACAACTTCAATTTCAAAGTGAAAANACAGCAACANTAGCNATTGAAAANACAATTCANGGNATAATNTTAGCNTACTATCAAGCTAAAATGCAATTTGAACAATATAGTTTATTAAAAAATATTCTNCAGTTAACAAAAGAAAAATACCAACAACAATTACTTAGAAGTGAANTAGGAGTGGGTGTAAAATTTGACTTATTNCAATATGAAGGNAACCTATATACAGATAGTGCAAACAGTGTTTTACAAGATNTAGCTTATAAAAATGCGGTAAGAAATTTAAATNTNTTAATGGGAGAAGAAATTGAAAAAAAATGGNACTTAAGCTCTGAAATAAAACCACAATTAGATAAAAGCGATTTATCGGATTTAAAAAAAGAAATGCTTTCCAACAATACTAATATTAAAAACCAATATATCAATCTTGCATTAACCCAACAAGATATNACCNTAGCAAAGTCTGCTTTCTTTCCNGTNATAAGTTTNAATGCAGGAACAAACTATAGTTATGGAAAACTTAAAAGTGATGATGTTCCTCAATTTCAATCTGTTCAAACTAATAATCTAAATTACTACGGTAANTTTACTTTAAACTTTAGACTTTANGATGGAGGAAAAGTAAAAAGAGGAATAAAAGCACTAGAAATACAGCAAGAAGTAAACCAGTTAGAAACAGATCANCTAACTCAAAATCTTATTTTTGAATTGACTAATGTTTTTGAACTTTATCAAACNAGACTTCAATTATTTGAATTAAATAAAAAAGCATTTTTAGTTGCTAAAGACAATTTAAATATTGCTAAATTAAAAGAGAAAAGTGGCTTAATAACCTCCTTTAACTTTAGGGATATTGAAATGGTTTATTTAAGCTCTGGTGTCAATTTATTTCAATCTAGTTATGATTTACTAGAATCTAACGCTACCCTACTTAAAATGACTGGGAAAATTATTCAAACAAATAATTCCNAATAAAAAAAATTTACNATNATAGTATGCGCGCATACCTTTTTTTTTGTATGTTTATNTACANGAAGTAATAATTATAATGAAACCAAAAGAAACAGTAGATTTTCATATNAGATGGTCATGGCATAATATTTCAAGGATGTATAATTTGAAGGCCAGTGATTTTGGAGGCACTATGGCTATTGGATANACATTACTNAATATTGATAAAGATGGTACTCCATCCACTAAGCTNGGACCTAAAATGGGAATGGAACCTAGAAGCTTAACANGAATGATTAAATCTCTTGAAGAAAANGGATTAATTGAAAGAANATCAGATANTAAAGATAANCGNTTGGTTAATTTATTTTTAACTAAAAAAGGGGAAGATTTAAGAAAAAAAGCAAGAGANTATGTCATCCACTTTAATNAAACTATTTATGATAATATTGATGAAAAAGATATCAAAACNTGTTTTGATGTACTAAAAAAAATAAACAACNTAATTGATCAAAATAACATTTTTAAGAACTAAAAAATGATTAAAAACATNAAAAAAGTAGCNGTTCTTGGNTCTGGAATTATGGGNTCTGGTATTGCTTGTCATTTAGCTAACGTAGGTATTGAAGTAATTCTTTTAGACATGGTACCTGCTGATTTGGAATCATCTAAAAACAAGGAAGAAAGAAATAAACTAGTNAATACAGCTCTTAAAAAAGCAGTAAAATCTAAGCCTGCTCCACTTTATGTACAATCTAAATTAAAAAACATCATAACAGGAAACTTTACGGATGACATGCATAAAATCAACGAATGTGATTGGATTATTGAAGTAGTTGTGGAGAGATTAGACATAAAAAAAATAATATTTGAAAAAGTAGACATTTACAGAAAAAAAGATTCTTTAGTTTCTAGTAATACTTCTGGGATACCAATTTCTTCTATGCTAGATGATAGGTCAGAAAATTTTAAAAAATGTTTTTTCGGATCTCATTTTTTTAATCCTGCTAGATATTTAAAACTTTTGGAAATAATCCCTACTAAACATACCAAAAATGAAATTATAGATTTTATGATGGATTTTGGTCAACGTATTTTAGGAAAAACTACTGTCCTTTGTAAAGATACACCTGCTTTTATAGCTAATAGAGTTGGTGTGTTTGCTATACAGGAACTTTTTCATATAGTTGATCAAATGGAATTAACGGTTGGTGAAGTTGATTTTTTAACTGGTCCTATTATGGGTAGACCAAAATCTGCAACATTCAGAACTTGTGATGTTGTAGGACTTGACACCTTAATTCATGTTGCTAATGGGTTAAAAACAAATTGTCCAAATGATGAAAGAAAGACTGTTTTTGAACTTCCTTCATTTATTGATAAAATGCAAAAAAATAATTGGCTTGGTAGTAAATCTGGACAAGGCTTCTACAAAAAGACAGTAGATAAAAATGGTAAAAAGTCAATTTTAGAGTTGAATCTTAAAACTTTTGACTATAACAAATCAGAAAAACCAAAATATAAAACTATAGCCAAAGCTAAAAGCACTAATGATTTACATAAACGAATGAAAATACTATTTGAAGGCGATGATAAAGCTGGAGAGTTTTACAGAAAGGTATTTACAGGCCTTTTTAGTTATTCAGCATGTAGAATCCCTGAAATTTCTAATGAAATTTTCAGGTTAGATAAAGCTATGAAAGCTGGATTTGGTTGGGAGCTAGGACCTTTTGAAATATGGGATGCTGTTGGTTTTAAAAATGGAATTGATGCCATTAAAAAAGCCAATTTAACTCTTCCTTCTTGGATCGAGAAAATGTATAGCAATAAAAACACTAGTTTCTATTCTCTAGAAAATGGAATTAAATTCTATTACGATTTGGATGAAGGTACAAGCAAAAAAATACCTGGATTAGAAAAAGTTATTTCGCTTGAGAATTTAGATGCTAAGGCAACGGTATGGAAAAATGAAGAAGCTTCAATAAAAGAAATTGGAGATGGTATTATCAATGTTGAATTTCACTCTAAAATGAACACTATTGGAGGTGGTATATTAAGTGCATTAAATAAGGCTATTGATATGGGTGAAGAGGGCCTATATAGAGGAATTGTAATATCAAATGAAGGAGCTAATTTCTCTGCAGGAGCAAATGTAGGAATGATATTTATGATGGCTGCAGAACAAGAATTTGAAGAACTTAACATGGTGGTAAAATCATTTCAAAATACTACTATGAGATTAAGATATTCTGCTATTCCTGTAGTTGCTGCTCCTCATGGAATGGTACTAGGTGGTGGATGTGAAATTTGTTTACATGCTGATAAAGTTATTGCACATGCGGAAACATATATGGGATTAGTAGAGTTTGGAGTTGGTTTAATTCCTGGTGGAGGTGGCACTAAGGAAATGGCTTTAAGATTTTCTGACGAACTTAAAAATGGAGATATGAGAATCAATCGTTTTAGAGATACATTTTTAACCATAGGCCAAGCAAAAGTATCAAGTTCCGCTGAAGAAGCTTTTGAATTAGGCTATCTAAGAAAAGGTATTGACGAGGTTATTGTATCTAGAACAGATCAAATTACCTATGCAAAAAACACCTGTCTTAAAATGGCTGAAAAAGGCTACAATCAACAAACTAAAAGAAGAGATATTACTGCTCTTGGTCAAGAAGGACTAGGAATTGTATATGCAGGAGCAAACGCTATGAAATCTGGTAACTATATGTCAGAACATGATCAACTAATTTCTGAAAAATTAGGAAATGTTCTTTGCGGAGGTGATTTATCTCAGCTAACAGAGGTTTCTGAAGATTATCTTCTGAATTTAGAACGTAAAGCATTTGTAGAATTATGCATGGAAAGAAAAACATTAGAAAGGATTCAAAGCCTATTACAAAAAGGTAAAATATTAAGAAATTAATTAACAAAATATGAGATCAGTATATATAGTTGGTGGTTATAGAACTGCAGTTGGTAAATCTGGAAAAGGTATGTTTCGATTTACTAGGCCTGATGAACTTGGCAAACAAGTGGTCCAACATTTACTAAAAGATTTTCCAGATCTTGATAAAGAGAGAATTGACGATGTAATAGTTGGGAATGCAACTCCAGAAGCTGAGCAAGGACTTAATTTAGCAAGAATGATTTCACTTATGGGTCTTAACACAGATAAAGTTCCTGGGATGACTATTAACCGTTATTGTTCATCAGGGTTACAAAGTATTGCACTAGCTCAATACCAAATTCAATCAGGAGCTGCAGAATGTATTATTGCTGGAGGAGTTGAATGCATGTCCCCTATTCCATTTGGTGGATGGAGAATTGTACCTCATCATAAGGTTAGTAAAGAAAATCCAGAGTGGTACTGGGGCATGGGGTTAACAGCAGAAGCTGTAGCTGAAGAATTTAATGTTACTAGAGAAATGCAAGATGAATTTGCTTTTAATTCTCATAGAAAGGCAAATAATGCCATTGAAAAAGGCTTATTTAAAAATGAAATTTCTCCTATTGAAATAAATCATATTTTCCTGGATGAAAATGAAGAACGTCAAGAGAAAAAATATACTGCAAACGTAGATGAAGGACCAAGAAAAGATACCAGCATTAGTGCCTTATCTAAACTAAGGCCAGTTTTTAAAAATGGAGGTACGGTAACAGCTGGAAATTCATCTCAAACTTCTGATGGTGCAGCTTTTGTAATGATGATGTCTGAAAAAATGGTTAAAGAAATGAATTTGGAACCTATGGCTAGACTAGTTGCCTATAAAGTAATAGGACTTCCGCCAAGAATAATGGGTGTTGGTCCACTTTATGCAATACCTCAAACACTTAAAATGGCTGGGCTTAAACAAAAAGATTTAGAACTTATTGAGTTAAACGAAGCCTTTGCTTCTCAATCTGTTGCAATTATAAATGGTTTGAAATTAAATCCTGAAATAGTAAATGTAAACGGTGGAGCCATTGCTTTAGGACATCCTCTTGGATGTACTGGAGGAAAATTAACTGTTCAATTACTTAATGAAATGAAAAGAAGAAATCAAAAATACGGAGCAGTAACTATGTGCGTTGGTACAGGACAAGGAGCTTGTGGAATTTTTGAATTATTAAATTAAATAGTATGGAAAAAACGAAGGAAATTAAAAAAAATAAAGCTATTAGAGGAGGCGAATTTTTAGTTAAAGAAACTGATTTTAATGATATTTTTATACCTGAAGAATGGAATGAAGAACAAAGGATGATTGCTCAAATGTGTGAAGATTTCATGAATAGTGAATTATTTCCAATTATAGATAAAATAGACAGCATGAAACATCCTGAACTAATGCCTAAACTTATGGAAAAGGCTGGTGAATTAGGATTACTTGGATTATCAGTTCCAGAAGCCTATGGTGGAATGGGTGTGGATTTTAAATCTTCTATGTTAGCTACTGAAGTATTAGGAGGTGGATATTCTTTTTCTGTTGCTTATGGTGCCCATACTGGAATTGGAACCTTACCCCTACTATACTATGGAAATGAAGAGCAAAAGAAAAGATTTATTCCAAAATTAGCTACTGGAGAATGGAAGGCAGCATATTGCTTAACTGAACCAAGTTCAGGATCTGATGCAAATTCTGGAAAAAGTAAAGCTAAACTTACTGACGATGGAAAACATTACATTATTAATGGTCAGAAAATGTGGATTACTAATGGAGGGTTTGCAAATTTATTTACTGTATTTGCTAAGATTGGGGATGATAAAAATTTAACCGCTTTTTTAGTGGAAGCAGACAGGGATGGAATTACTTTAAATGCTGAAGAAAAGAAAATGGGCATAAAAGGTTCATCTACTAGACAAGTATTCTTCAATGATGTAAAAATACCTGTTGAAAATCTGCTATATCAAAGAGAGAAAGGATTTAAAATTGCTGTTAACATCCTAAATATTGGACGAATAAAATTATGTGGAGGAGTAATGGGTGCTGCAAAATCAAGTATTACAGAATCAGTTATTTATGCTAATGAAAGAGAGCAATTCAAAACTCCTATTTCTTCATTTGGAGCCATACAACACAAAATTGCTGAACAATGCATAAGAACATATGCTTGTGAAAGTGCTACTTATAGAGCCACTCAAAATATTGAAGATGCTATTCAAGCATTAATAGATAGTGGGATGAAAAAAGGTGAAGCTACTCTTAAAGGTATTGAAGAATTTGCTCCAGAATGTGCTATTTTAAAAGTTATAGGTTCTGAAGTTTTAGACTTTGTTGTAGATGAGGGAGTTCAAATTCATGGTGGAATGGGTTATTCAGCAGAAAAAAATATTGAAAGAGCCTATAGAGATTCAAGAATTAATAGAATTTTTGAAGGAACTAATGAAATAAACAGAATGCTTACAGTTAGTATGATTTTAAGGAAAGCAAATAAAGGAGAAATAGACTTATTAGGTCCAGCCAAAGAAATTTCGAAAGAATTACTTAGCATTCCAAATTTTAATAATACTAATGGGTCTGTAATTCAAAATGAAATAACGCATATTAAAAACTTCAAAAAAGCATTATTACTGGTTGCTGGAGCTGCAGTTCAAAAATTTGGCAAAAAACTAAGTGAAGAACAAGAGGTTCTAATGAATATTGCCGATATAATAAATACTATTTATTTATGTGAATCCACTCTTTTGAGAGTGCAAAAAGCTGGATCTAATGATGATTACAAAAATTATAACACACAGCTTAAAATGCTTAAAGTCTTAGTTTATGATAGTTGTGATAAAATTAACAAACATGGGAAAGATGTTATAAACTCTATTTCTGAAGGAGACGAGTCTATGATGATGAAACTTGGTTTAAAGAGATTTACAAAACATAGTGGTCTTAATAGTGTTAAATTAAGAAGAGAAATTGCTAAGAAGGTAATTGAAGAA
This sequence comes from Crocinitomicaceae bacterium, assembly GCA_002721285.1. The sequence continues at coordinate 15,256 of PBJU01000024.1, read as the reverse complement.
AATAAATATTGCTTTTAAATTAAAAAACAATACTACCTCCAAATATCAAATTTACACCTTGAAAAGATGCATACATATAGGAAGCATCAAAAGTGTAGTTATTTGGATTGTCAATATCTATGTTTTGGTCAAATGGATCATGAGCTCTTAAAATAGAATAGCTGGGCGGAGTAAAATTAAATGCATTTCTTAATCCAATAAACATTTTCCATCCTCTATCAAATTTCTTAGTCAATTTAAAATTATGCAAACAATAAGGATCAGAATATTCGTTTCTAAAATCATTTTCCAAAATTGGCAACCTAATTGGACCATATAAAGTTGCTGCNTAATTAAAATCCAATCCAATAGATTCAATAAGATAACTTAAACTCCATTTAACGCTATAACTCTCAGCTAATAACTGTGTTGATTTAACCCATTTTTTCTCATCATCCATATTGAATGTAGCATTGTCTAAAATGGTAGCATTTGCATTTAATATTATTGGTAATTTATTAAACTTAACAAATAATTCATTAGAAACTCCTCTTGATAGGGCATATCCATCTAGATTGGTGTATATTATTTTATCATCATCAGTTAAAAAATCAGGAATTATTTTATTACTAAATGTAGATTGAAAAACAGAGCTTTCAAATGTAATTTGAGACCATTTTGTTTCCCAATTATTAGTCAGNTTAATATTTATATTTTTGGAAATTTCTGGTTGAAGATCTTCTAAAAAAACTACTTCTCTTGAGCCTGTCATTGCAGCATGGTCTTCAGTAAAAACATTAACTACCCTAAAACCATTTCCATATCCAACCCTAATAGTAGAATTAGATGTAAAATCTACTTGATAATTTACTCTTGGTGAATTAATAAATCCATGATTAGTATGATAATCCGTTCTCCAACCAAAAAGCAATCTGTTTTTGGAATTAATCTTGAAATTATCCTGAATAAAAAGCCCTGGTAGCCACCACTCACTTTCAGTTGTTGTAGCGGGTGTATTATCATCATACAAATTATATCTCAAAGCCAATCCGCTTAATAATTGATGCTTATTATCCAACTTTTTATGCCATGTTAACTGGTTAAATCCAATAAGTTGCTTTGCATCATAANNNGTAGTGCCATACCAAGACTTTTGATCATGAATACTAAATGAGGTTTGCCAATTTAATTTTTCTTTTGTAGGTAACTGATATGCAGTACTTAATTCAATTCTGTTTGTTAATATTGATTCTCCATAAATTTGATTTGAACCTCTAAATTCTTCTTCCCANTTCATTTCTCCTCCCCATCGGTTTTCATTAAAGTATCTAAAAGAAAGATTAAATGGATTAGCATTTTTATTTTTAGGCAAAAATTGAAATTTATTGAAAATAGAATACCTATTTCTAAGCGTTAAATCTGTAAAATTATCTTTATTGTTGTCAATTGGATTATTATAGTTGAATGCATCTATAGCTGTATATGCTTTAATTCTACTGTTATCGATCGTTTTAAAACTAATTGAATTTTGAAATTCTCCCCAAGATGAAATATTAAAATCATAAGATAGATTTGGGATGCAATCAATACTTTTAGTAACCACATTAATAAGTCCAGCCATTGCTTCTGATCCATAAAGTGTGGATGCTGGTCCTTTTATAATTTCAACTTGTTGAATCAAGCTAGTGGGTATACCTTGAATTCCATAAACCGTAGATAATCCTCCCATAATAGGCATTCCATCCAAAACAATCATAGAGTATGAACCTTCCATTCCATTAATATGTATATCTCCCGTATTACATACTGAACAATTTATTTGGGGTCTTAGTCCTGCTATTTGATTTGTTGCTTCAACCAAGCTAGGAGAAGGAACTGTAGTTAAAAATTGAGAAGAATAAACAGAAATTTGAATAGGACTTTCTTTCTTTTTGATAAGCTCTAAAGTACTGCTAATAACCTGCTCTTCAAGAATAGAATTATCTTCTTGCAATACNATTTTAATTATACCATTTAATTTTTCAGATTGGAAAGATTTAGNNACAGNTTTATAACCTANNGCNCTAATTCTAACATTTANTTCTGAAATACTATCCAAAACAAATCTAAATTCACCATTAACATCAGAAGCAACTCCTTTGCCTGATATTAAATCTACAATATTAGCAAATGGAATAGTCTTGTTATTTTCATCACTTATAGTACCACTTAATGTACTTTTTTGAGCATATAAAAAACTTAATGAAAAGCTAATAATAAGAGTTAGGATAAATTTAATATTCAAAACAAATTCGATTTTCGTACAAATCTAATTTATTTTTAGACATAACTAAAAAAATATTTACTTTTACAAAAATGAATTCACAATCAGAAGAAGATTACTTAAAAGCTGTATATCATTTACAGAAGGAAAATAAGTCAGTTTCCACTAATGCTATTGCNAGCTACTTAGAGATGAANCCATCTAGCGTAAGTGACATGCTAAAAAAATTAGCNGANAANAAACTTATTTACTATAAAAAATACAAAGGATCTTCATTGACAAAAAAAGGGAAATTAATTGCTCTTTCTATTATTAGAAAGCACAGACTTTGGGAAACTTTTCTAGTTGATAAACTTGGATTTGGATGGGGACATGTTCACAATATCGCTGAACAATTAGAACACATAGATTCTGAAGAATTGATTGACAAATTAGATGCTTTTTTACAATTTCCTAAATATGATCCTCATGGAGATCCAATACCAGGGAAAGATGGTATGGTTGAAGCTTTAAATCAAAAATTACTGATAGAACTACAAAAGTCAGATAAGGGGATTATCACTGGTGTAAAAAAGGGTACTCCTTCCCTTCTCAATTACTTAGATAAAGAAAAAATTAAATTAGGAGATAGTATAAAAGTATTAGAAATTAGAGAATTTGATGGAAGTTTTCTAATTCTAATTAATGGTAAAAAAATAATGCTTTCTGAAAAAATATGCCAAAACTTATTATTAGAAACTTATGATGGAAACAATTAAAATATGGTTTATTGATCAACACCCTATATACCAAGCTCTTCTAGCTGGTATATTTACTTGGGTTCTTACAGCAATTGGTGCAGGGTTAGTTTTCTTTTTTAACGGTTCTAATAGAAAATTTCTAGATATGTCTCTTGGTTTTACTGGTGGAGTGATGATTGCAGCTAGCTTTTGGTCTTTACTTGCTCCATCTATTGAATACGTAGAAATGCAAAATGAATTAGGAAAAACTAATATGCCTTCATGGTTGGTTCCTACAATTGGATTTTTTTTAGGAGCTCTATTTTTATATGGATTGGATAAAGTAATTCCTCACCTTCACTTATTTGAAAAGAAAGATATGGCAGAGGGTATGCAAACTAATTGGCAAAAAACAATTTTATTAGTACTAGCAATTGCTTTACATAATATTCCTGAAGGCTTAGCTGTGGGTGTTGCTTTTGGAGCTATTGCCTCCCCTGAATTAATAGGAGGTTCTCATGGTGCTTTATTTTCAATTGGTAGTGCTATTGCATTAGCAATTGGAATTGGTATTCAAAATTTCCCTGAAGGATTTGCGGTATCTATGCCACTGAGAAGACAAGGATTAAGTAAATTAAAATCTTGGCAATGGGGACAGCTATCAGCAATAGTTGAGCCTATTTTTGCCGTTATTGGTGCTGCTGTAGTTATGCAAGTACTTCCCATATTGCCATATGCTCTTGCTTTTGCAGCAGGTGCAATGATATTTATTGTTGTAGAAGAAGTAATACCTGAAAGTCAAAAGGGGGGGAATACAGATTTAGCAACTATGGGATTAATTGCTGGATTCATTGTGATGATGAGCTTAGATGTTGGATTAGGCTAAAAAACTATAATAAAACTACATCTTTAATATAATCAACATCTAAAGCAGAATTAAGCTGACTAATTAATTTTGTTTTTTGCATTCGAATTTCTTCTTTAAATGGAGCACTTGTCAATTTCAAAAACAACTTTCCGTCCTTAACATANACATTTTTAACTTTTTTCATTAAAAAGGGGCCCATTTGTTTACTAAAAACCAAAATCACCTCTTGCTCAATAAATCTCTTTTTTAAACCAAAATTAGTTATAAACTTATCTACTACATCCGATAACTTTTCTTCTTTAGAATTCCTCTTTTTCATTTTTACATATGCTTATTAGCATTTCCATTTTCAATCACAAAACTATTGTGGTCGACATTCAATTCATTTAAAATATTTGGTATTTTATCTTTATTGGTATCTGAAATAAAAGTTTGACCCAAATTATTTTTTTCTATAAGCTGTAAAATATAGCCTACTCTATGGTCATCTAACTTATCAAATATATCATCTAATAATAAAATTGGAGTTACACCTTTTTTTTCTTTTATGTAATTAAACATAGCCAATTTAAGTGCTATTAAAAATGTTTTTTGCTGTCCTTGAGAACCAAATTTTTTAAGTGAATTACCTTCAATAGTAAAAGCTAAATCATCTCTGTGCACTCCAGAAGAAGTATAACTAAGGATGTTGTCTTTATCTCTGTTTTGAGAAAAAATTTCTTTCATTGTTGATTCACTTAAAGCTGAAATGTAATCTAAGCCCACATTTTCTTTATTAAAAGATATTTCAGAATAAAACTGATTAAATATTGGTATAAAGTCAACAACAAACTCACTTCTTCGATTAAATATAAAATGAGCTTTCTCTTCCATCTGTAATTCATAAACCTCCATAAGTTCATTGGATATGGATTTATTGTGAATTTTAAGCAGAGCATTTCTTTGCTTTAAAAGTTTATTATAGTTTAATAATTCCTGTAAATAACTTTTATCAAATTGAGCTATTAATCCATCTAAAAACCTTCTTCTAGTTTCACTTCCTTCCAACACCAAGTTAATATCATATGGAGTTATCATTACTACTGGAAATAGCCCAATGTGATCGGCTAATTTTTTATACGTTTTTTTATTTTTTCTAAAAACCTTTTTATCGCCTTTTTTAAGGGCACAGTAAAGTGAAAAATTATCCTCATCATTTGTTACAGCACCCTGAATAACATAAAAAGACTCATCAAATTTTATATTTTGACTATCAATTGAGTTAAAAAAACTTTTTGTATAACTCAAATGAAATATAGCATCCAAAAGATTTGTCTTGCCTTGACCATTGTCTCCCAAGAAGCAGTTAACTCTGTTAGATAGGTTTAATTCTACTTGAGTAATGTTCTTAAAGTTTAGTAGTGATAATGAATTTAAATGCATGTGTCAAAAATACGATATAAAAGAATGGTTTGTAATTTATAAAAAAAACTATTTTTGCAGACTAAAATTATTAATCAAAAAGATTTATAAAAACATTTAATAAATGTCTGAAGAAAAACAAGAAGTAAAAACACAAGCGGAAGAAAAGCAAAGTGAAACCCAAAAAGAGTCTAGTAATTTCAATTTAGAATCTATACTAGGAGAAGATTTATATCAATATTACCTAAACAATAAAAAGCAATCTACTTCTATTTTAATAGGTTTAGCTACTATTATTGTTGCGTTTTTAGGATACAAGTTCGTTTATATAGACATGATTGTAGTTCCAACAGAAAAAGAATCAATTGAAAAAATTTGGGAAGCCGAAGCTAAAGCATTTGAAGAACAAGACTGGGCAACTGCCATAAACGGAGATTCTTTAGGTTTTTTNAGTGGATTTAAAAATGCAAGTGAAAATTACTCAGGTTCTAATGGTGGTGAAATAGCAAAATATAATTTAGGCATATCCTATTTAAATAACAAAGAATATAAAGAAGCTATAGTAACTCTTAAAGAAGTATCATTTGATGATGAACTTCTTGGCACAATTTCTATTGGAGCTATTGGNGATGCATTTTTAGGCATGGGTGCTGCAAGTGATGCATTAGAGTACTATACAAAAGCATANAAAAGAAGAGATAATGACCTAACCTCTCCTATTTACATGATGAAAGCTGCTTTTTGTCATGAAGCAGAAGGAGATTACAATACAGCTATCAAAATATACCAAGAACTTTACTTGAAATACCCAAACTCAAGCTACGCTGTAAATGCTGAAAAGTATATGGAATCACTTAAACTAGGTAATCCTGTTTATAAATTTGAAACTAATAGTAACAAATAATGGCTACGTCAGGGAAAGATCTTTCTAAAGTTGAGAAGTTTCCTTTGACTAATCCCGAAAAATTAAAAATTGGGATTGTAGTAGCTCAGTGGAATAACAAAATTACTGATCGTTTATTAAACGGTGCTATTAAAGCGCTTACTGAATCCGGCATTAAAAAAGATAATATTCAAACACATTATGTTCCAGGAACATTTGAATTACCATTAGGAGCGCAGTACCTATTAGATAAAAACTCTGTTGATGGAGTTATATGTATCGGCTGTGTTATTCAAGGTGAAACAAAACATTTTGATTATGTATGCCAAGGAGCTACCAATGGAATAATGAGCATTGGCCTTAGATATAATAAGCCAGCAACATTTTGTGTTCTTACGGATCAAAATGAGCAGCAATCGATTGAAAGATCTGGGGGAAAACATGGAAACAAAGGAATTGAATGTGCTATTTCATGCCTTAAAATGATAGAACTTAAAAAAGACATAACTTCCCCTGATAAAAAAATTGGCTTTTAAGATTCTATTATCTTTTTAATATCCGGCTTAAAGTATAATTCAGATTTTAGCACCTTTCCATCTTCTCTATATATGGGCTTTCCATCTTTATCTAATTTACTCATATTACTCCTTTGAATCTCTAAAAAAACATCCTCCATTTTATCTTGTAATCCGTGTTTCAGTATAGTTCCACACAAGATATATAACATATCTCCTAAAGCATCTGCTATTTCTACCAGGTCTCCTTCTTTAGCAGCTTGTAAATATTCTTCGTTTTCTTCCTTCATCAAATTAAACCTAAGGTTTAAGTCATTAGATGAAATCTCCGCTTTTGGAGAATATTCATTTCCAATTTTAAAAGCATTATGGAAAGCTTCTACTGCTTCAATACAGTTTTGTAATTTTAATTGATTCTTCATGATACAAATGTAATTTTAGAAAATTATTTTCAATAAGAAATTTTAAGAAATTAGTTAACATATATTAACAACTGTTTTGTTTAAGCATTAAAAAGATTTTTGATTTTTGAGTAAACAAATTAATAAAAGATGGATATACCAGAAACTACAAGTACAATTGAAAGTGTAGATATCAATGCAATTAATGAGCTTATTCAGAAAGAAAGCAGCTTTATTGACTTATTAAACTTAGAAATAAAGAAAGTTATCATTGGACAACAACACATGGTGGAAAGTTTAATGATTGGGTTACTTTCTAATGGCCATATTCTTTTAGAAGGTGTGCCAGGATTAGCTAAAACTTTAGCTATTAGTACACTTTCTAAAGTTATTGATGTTGATTTTAAGAGAATACAATTCACACCTGATCTTCTTCCAGCAGATTTACTTGGAACAATGATATATAATCAGAAAAAAGAAGAATTTATTTCTAAAAAAGGACCTCTTTTTTCAAATTTTATTTTAGCTGATGAAATAAACAGAGCACCTGCAAAAGTTCAAAGTGCCCTATTAGAAGCCATGCAAGAAAGACAAATTACTATTGGTGATAAAACTTACAAACTACCTGAACCATTCTTAGTAATGGCTACTCAAAACCCAATTGAACAAGAAGGAACTTATCCTTTACCAGAAGCACAAGTAGATAGATTTATGTTAAAAGTTGTTCTTCCTTACCCAAAAAGAGAAGAGGAAAGATTAATTATTAGAGCAAATGTCTCCAAAGAAGGATTTCCAGAGCCAAAAAAAGTAGTAGATCCAAAACAGATTATAAGAGCTAGAGAAGTAGTTAAACAAATCTATATGGACGAAAAAATCGAAAAATACATAGTAGATATTGTATATGCAACTAGAGAACCAGAACACTATAATTTAGAAGAAATCAAACACTTTATTTCATTTGGAGGATCTCCTAGAGCAAGTATTTCATTAGCTAATGCTGCAAAAGCTTATGCATTTTTAAAGAAAAGAGGGTATGTTATCCCTGAAGATGTAAGGGCGGTATGTGCAGATGTATTAAGACATAGAATAGGGTTATCCTATGAAGCTGAAGCTGAAAATATAACTACTGAGAATGTAATCACTACCATTTTAAACAAAGTGGATGTTCCTTAAATAAAACTTGATTTTGGAAACTAACGAACTACTTAAAAAAGTTAGAAAAATTGAAATTAAAACTAGAGGACTTTCCAAACAAGTTTTCTCTGGAGAGTACCACTCTGCATTCAAAGGAAGAGGAATGGCATTTTCTGAAGTAAGAAATTACATTCCAGGCGATGAAATCAGAACAATAGATTGGAACGTTACTGCCAGATTTAACGAACCATATGTAAAGGTTTTTGAAGAAGAAAGAGAACTTACAGTAATGCTATTAATCGATATTTCTGGTTCAGAATCTTTTGGATCAGATGAATTATTAAAAAGGGAATTCATAGCGGAAATTGGAGCTGTACTTGCTTTTTCGGCAACCCAAAATAATGATAAAATAGGAGCAATATTATTTTCAGATCAAATAGAACTTTACATACCTCCTAAAAAAGGCAGAAAACATATTCTCAGAATTATTAGGGAGTTAATTGAGTTTAAACCAAAATCAAATAAAACTGATATTGGAAAAGTTGTTCAACATTTTAATAACCTTATTAAAAAAAGGGCAATAGCCTTTTTAATTTCTGACTTTATTGGAAAGGATTTTGAAAACGCATTAAAAATCACATCCAAAAAACATGATTTAATTGCCTTAAGAGTTTTTGATCAAAGAGAAAAGGAATTAACCGACTTAGGTTTATCCCTATTTACTGACAGTGAAACAGGTAAACAAAAATGGGTCAATACATCTAGCAAAAGAGTAAGAGAAATTTACAGAAACAATGCACTTTCTATGGAACATAAAACCCTAGAGATATTTAAAAAATCAAAAGTAGACCATGCTAACATAAGTGTGCAAACTGGTTATATTCAACCACTAATGAATTTATTCAAAAAACGTTGAGGAAATTTATATACATATTATTTATCCTGCCANTTAGCTTGATTGCTCAAGAAATTGATTTTAAAGCAAATGCAAGTAAGATTAATATAATTGTTGGTGAGCCTACAACAATAGAAGCTAAATTCAAGCTTCCAGCAAATAAGGTTATTGACAGTTTATACTTTAAGTTATCAGGGAATGGAGATACTTTGGGAAATAATTGGGAATTATGGGGCAAAAGTCCAATTAAAAAATCTTCTAATCAGTCAGAAAATGATTATTTCATTGAATATCTACAAGAATTTACTATAGCAAATTTTGATACTGGAAAATATGAATTCCCACCAGTAATTGCAGTAGCTGATACCACTATATATTATTCAAATTCTATTTTATTTAATGTTCAATTGCAACAAATTGACAATAATGCATCTATAAAAAAAATTAAACCTATTAAAGAAACTACGATCTTCTGGTGGGAATACGTATTTAACTTCCTTAATAAATATGTATGGTTGATCTTAGCAATAATTGCGTTAGCATTTCTATTATATTATTTGATTAAAAAACGAAAAACAACTGTAGATAAAGAGGATGAACTTCCCAAAATACCATTAGAAATTCAACTTTTGGAAAAGTTAGATTTAGTAGAAAAAAGTAAATATTGGCAAAATGGCTATTTTAAAAAGCATTACAGTGAATTATCAGAAATTATTTGGGCTTTTTTAGAATATCGTTATGATATTAAAACATTTGAAAAAACAAGTGATGAAATTCTTAAAAGCTTAAAATGGACTTCTATTNATGAAAAGCACCTTTCTGAATTATCTAGATTTTTCCAGCTTTCAGATGGAGTTAAATTTGCAAAATTAAAACCGTTAGAAAAAGATAATTTACATGCTGTTTTTATTACGAGAAATTTAATTGAAGAAGAAAGAACAGATTTAAATAAAGAAGAAACCATCTTAAATACTGAAAATGAATAATTGGCTGGACAAATATCAATTTTCTGACCAGTGGGTACTTTGGATACTTCTAATTATTCCAATAGCCATATTAGTATATCTTGGTTTNAATTATAAAAAGAATGAGGATATTAAAGTATCTTCTATAGATCTATTTAATGGCGTTCCAAACAATAAGTACATCTCCTTATTTAAATATTTAAAATTTGGATTAAAGTTATTAGGCATTAGCTTTNTAATNATTGCTATGGCGAGGCCTCAAATTGCCATGGAAGCCCATTCTGAAACCGAATTATACAAAGAAGGAATAGATATAGTAATTTCTATGGATGCTTCAGGAAGTATGTTAGCAAAGGATTTTTCACCTAATAGATTTGAAGCATCCAAAGACCTAGCTAAGGAATTTGTAAAAGACCGTAAAAATGATAGAATTGGTCTTGTTATTTTTGAAGGAGAAGCCTATACACAATGCCCATTAACTTCTGACAGAGAAATACTTGTGGAACTTATAGAATCTGTTGAGCAAGGTGTAGTTGAACAAGGCACAGCTATTGGAATGGGCTTAGCTACTGGAATTAATAGATTAAGAGAAAGTGAAGCACCTAGTAAGGTTATTATTCTACTAACTGATGGAGTTAATACCCACGGAAAAATTCACCCATTAAATGCNACTGAAATNGCTAAGGAATTTAATATTAGAGTATATACAATAGGCGTTGGTACAAATGGAAAAGCTAAAACNCCAGTNGCAATTGATGCTTTTTCTGGAAAATACATATATGACTATGTTGATGTTGAAATAGATGAAGAGACACTNAAAACTATTGCAAACGAAACAGGAGGAAAATATTTTAGAGCTACAGACAATGACAAACTCAAAGAAGTATATAAAGAAATTAACGAAATGGAGAAAGCTAAAATAAAAACCATTGAATATGATGTTGACTTACCTGAAAAAGCAGGTGTTTTTATCCTATTTGGACTAAGCTTTCTATTGATCGAATTTTTTATTTCTAAATTTTTAATCCCTTCTGTTTCTTGAACTCAAGCAATAAAAAATATCATTTCCCTACTTCCAAAGCTATTATAGGTTTAATTATACTAGAACTATTATTTTGGGCAAGTCTAATTTTAGTTTATCAATATTTAATAGCNAATGTNAGAGAATTTAGAATTGAGCATCCTGAAAGATTATGGTTACTATTTGTTCTTTTACCAATAAACATTTTATGGGTTAAAAATAGAATATGGAAAAATAAAGCGATTAAAAAGTTCGCTAATCNAAGTACATTAAGTAGAATCTTTAATGGGTTTTCGAATAANAGATCTACTATAAAATACTTTCTTTTTAGATTGTCAATCGGGTTATTAGTTATTGCATCTGCAAATCCACAATATGGTGAAAATGAAAGAACAATAGAGTCTAAAGGAATTGACATAATGATTGCACTTGATATAAGTAAAAGCATGATGGCAGAAGATATTACTCAAGGTTATAATAGACTTGATGTTGCCAAATTAGCAATTGGTAGATTATTCAATCAACTTAGAGGAGACCATATAGGAATAGTAGTTTTTGCTGGAGAAGCATATAAACAACTACCTCTAACACCAGATTATCAAGTNGCTCAACTTTTTTTAAAAAGCATAGGAACAGACATGATATCTTCTCAAGGAACAGATATTGGAAATGCTATTGAACTATCTATGAGTTCTTTCAATAGCGATAGAAAGACAAATAAAGCAATTGTAATCATTTCTGATGGAGAAGACCATGAAGAAATGGCTATAAACGCAGCTAAAGAAGCCAATAATNAAGGNGTAGTGATTTGNACAGTTGGAATGGGATCTGANAANGGTGTCCCAATACCAGTNATTAGAAANGGTAAAAAANTAGGTATTAAAAAAGATAACGATGAAGAAACCGTTTTAACTAAACTTAATGAAGATAACTTAATTCAAATAGCACAAGCAGGTAATGGAACATACACTAGAACTAATGGGCTAAGCCTAGATCTTAGAAAAATTGTAGATAGAATTGGGAAAATTGAAAAAACGACCTTAAAAAAAGATAGATATTCTACCTATGATGATCAATTTCAATGGTTTTTAATTCCCGCTTTAATTTTATTACTAATTGAATTTATAATTTTAGAAAAAAGAGGGAAAATAGATGATCAAATAGCACTTTTTAAATCATGAAAAATTTTACATCAATACTATTATTTCTAGTATCTATTTTACAAATCCAATTTGTTTATGCTCAAAGCATTGAAAGTAAAATAGCTCTTAAACAAGGGAATAATACATACAAAAAGGGGAATTATAAAAACTCATTAGATAATTATGAATCCTCTTTTTCATTGGACACAAGTAATATAAATGCTATTTATAATAAAGGTAATGCAGCATTTATGAATGGTGATTTTGAACAAGCTAGATCTAATTTCAACAGTTATTTATCTGCAACTAAAAATAAAGAGGATAAAGCTTCGGCACATTATAATATTGGGAACTCTTATCTTACTCAATACACTAAAGAAGCACAAAACCAAAGTTCTCAGCCTAATGGGGAATATTTACAAAATGCAGTAGAGCAATATAAAGCTGCTTTAAGACATAATAGTAATGATGAAGATGCAAGATATAACCTATCCTATGCCATGAAGTTATTACAGCAAAACAAAGATCAACAAAACAAAGATCAACAGAACAAAGATCAACAGAACAAAGACCAACAGAACAAAGACCAACAAAAAAAGGAAAAGCAACCTGCAGAAAGCAAGCAACAGGCAATGAAAAACTTAGATGCTATTAATTCAGATGAAGCAAAGGTATTAATGAAGGTTAATAGAAAAAAAGGAGATCAAAAAAAGAAAAACAAAACCAAAGATTGGTAGTATGAACAAAATAGTCACTATAATATCCTTTTTAATAATAAGCGTAATAGTTCCTGCTCAAGAATTTATTTTCAAATCTTATGTAGATCAAAACAGCATTACAACAGATGAATATTTAAGATTTATTGTAGAGTCTAACGAAAGAGTTCAACTGAATAACCTAACATTTAGAGACTTTATTATTCGACAAGGCCCCTATACCAGTTCATCTAGCCAAACAACAATAATCAATGGCAAATTTGAATCAAAAAAAGAATATAAATCGACATTTGTTTTATCTCCTAAAAAAGAAGGAGAACTTGTTATAGAGTCGATCAAAGTTAATTATGAAGGGAAGGATTATACCACTGATCGTATAATTATTAATGTTGGTAAAGGCCAAAAAGCAATCCAACAAAGCAATTCAAAAAAGAGCAATTCAACAAATAATAGTAATAGTAAGTTATTTGCTAAGATATCTACCACAAAACTAAATCCATTCTTAGGAGAGAATATACTAATTAGCTATAAAATATATCAATCTATATATCATGTTAGAAACCTGGAAGTTACAGACTACGATCTCCCAATGAGTAATGATTTTTGGACAGAATTAATAGAACCGAAAAACAAACAATGGAAAGAAGAGCAAGAAACAATTAATGGAATAAGATACAGTGTTTTTACTTTAAAAAAAGAAATTATTTCCCCTCAAAAATCAGGTAAAATAACTATTCCCGCTTTTGAAGTAACTACAATGGTTAATAGAGATTTTTTCAATAGAGGAATTCAAAAGAATTTAAAAAGTAATACTATAGTTTTAAATGTAAAAAAACTACCTAATAATCCACCTTCAAGCTTTAATGGTCAAGTTGGAAAAAACTACAAGTTAAAAGTCAATTTCAGCAAAAAAGAATTAAATGTAGATGATGCATTAGACATTGGAATAGAAATATCAGGAAATGGGAATTTAAAACAACTATCTCTTCCTAAGATAAATTACCCACAGGACTTAGAGAAATATCCTGAAGAAATAAAAAGTAAAATCAATATTAAAACAAGTGGAATATCTGGTAAAAAACAAATGTCTCAACTTTTAATACCAAGATTTCACGGAGAATATGAAATACCAAAAATCGAGTTTAGTTATTTTGATATTAACTCCAAGCAATATATAACATTAACAGAGCCAAAATCTATAATACAAGTTGGCAAAAACAATAAAAATTCTGTTTCAATCACATCGAATCCTAATAACTACACCAAAAATGAACAACAAACAGTTGCATTAATAAATGAAAATATTCACCATATAAAAACAAAGACAGAGTTATATGATTTTAGTGATCCTATTTTTGGAAGTACTTATTATTGGGCCTTAATTGGATCCATTCCTTCTACCCTATTATTATTAATGTTTTTTATATACAATAAAGATAAATTAACAAATAGTGACAAAGTTCACATGAAAAAAATCATCAAAGAGATTAACCAAAGTTTTGATATTGCAAATAAGCACCTTAATCAGCAAAAAAACGATTCTTTTTATGCTGAGATTTATAAACTATGGAACAATTATTTATCCAATAAGTTTAAAATTGAAATAGCTGAATTAAACAGGGAGAAAATAAATGAAAAACTAACTATAAATGGAATTCAAAAAGAAGATATTAAATCTTTAACTGACATACTAAATTACTGTGAAATGGCTCAATACAGTCCTTTAACATCAAAAGATGCTAAACATTCCTATGATCAAAGTAAAGTACTCTTTAACAAATTTGAAAAAAATGCTTAAAAGATTATTCCTATTAAGTCTACTATTAAGTATAATTTCATTTAACTATGGGCAAGATTCATATGATCTATTTAATCAAGGGAACTCTTATTATGAGCAAAATAAATATGATAGTGCTAAAAATTGCTATTACCAGCTTTATCAAGCAAACATAATAAGTAAAGAATTATTTTTAAATCTTGGTAACAGCTATTTTAAACTTGATAGTTTACCCAATGCAATACTTTTTTATGAGAAAGGATTAAAAATTGCACCTGGAGATATCGATCTTACTCATAATCTTCAATATTGTAATACCTTACTAAAGGATAAAAACACCATTAAAAAATCTATTTTAATAAGTGAAATGATTTATAGTTTTTTGGGGAAATCACCAAACTATTGGGCTTATTCATCCATGATATTACTATTTTGCAGTTGTTTACTTTTTCTATTTTACAGGATCAGCAGTGACTTTAAATGGAAAAAAATCAATTTTTACAGTGCTATTGTTGTATTGGTATTATTTGGATTCACTGTTTTGCTAAGTGCAATAAGCAAATCAAAAATTAATGAA
>PBJU01000023.1 GCA_002721285.1 Crocinitomicaceae bacterium | reverse complement strand
CTGAAGTTTAAATATAAATGGCAGGATTCAAAATACAAAAATGTAGATTCATCAAATGTAGTTTCAGTTGAAAAATCTGGTAAGTTGCATGTTCAAGCTTTTAAAAATGAAAATATATATGGTCACGAAAAATCTCAAAGCTTCTCTATTCACTTAGCTAATTACAAAAAAGTTAAATACAACTCAAATTATAACAAAGGCTACAAGTCTAAAGGAGACATATCTTTAGTAGATGGGACTTTAGGAAGTATAGACTTCACCGATGGCAATTGGCAAGGATTTTGGGGAAATGACTTAAATTGTGAAATTGATTTAGATAAAACTCAAAATATAAACAGTGTTAATATTAATTTTTATCAGTATAGTAATTCATGGATATTAATCCCAGAATCTATTGAAATATACTTTTCAAATGACAAATTAAAATGGATAAAAGCTAAAGAACATAATAACATTTCCAAACCAAATAAAAGAGGAAAGTTTATTGAAAACATTAGTTTCAACCATCTTGACTTAAATACAAGATATATTAAAGTGGTTGCTAAAAACTTTGGAGAACTTCCTTCATGGCACGAAGCAGCTGGTTCAAAAAGTTGGTTATTTGTAGATGAAATAACAGTTCAATGATAATTGAAGTATGCATAGAAAGTAAAATGGGTATAAAAGTTGCCCAAAAATTTAATTTAGACAGAATTGAAATTTGTAGAGATTTGAATCAAGATGGTCTAACTCCAAAAATTGAAATTCAAGAATCAGCAAAAGAAATTTTTATTAAGGATCGATTTATTATGATAAGACCACATAATAATGGATTTGTATATAATGAAAATGAAATTATTAAAATGAAAAGATCTATTTCATTAGCAAGTGAGTACCAGCCTAAAGGAGTTGTGTTTGGAGGATTAACAAAAGATTGCAAAATAGATTTTAAGAAAAATGAAGAACTATTATTACATGCTAAAAGTCTAAACTTAGAATGTACTTTTCACAGAGCATTTGACAGTTGCATTGAGCCAATTCAATCTTTTAAAGAGATTAAAGCACTAGGGTTTGATTGGCTTTTAACGTCTGGTCAAGAGCTTTCAGCTGAAAATGGTATACCACTTTTAAAAAAACTAAATAATTTAAAAAATGATAAAATTAAAATTCTAGCTGGTGGAGGAATTAGCCCAAATAATTGTCATAAATTCAAGCTTATAGAACTGGATGGTATTCATTTTAGTATTGACAAAAATCAAACAGTTGAACAGCAGAAAATTAAAAACATTTTAAATCAACTTTCAATCAATTAATATTTCATCAAAGAACAACCAAGATGTTCCACCATCACCCAAATGCCAATCCGGACAGGCACCATAATTTTGGGCGACCACTTTCACATACCTTGCCATAACTGAAGAGCGCAATTCTTCTTCAAATTTATAAATTATTGATTCATCAGTACTATCACTTATATTATGAGATATTGAGCTTACTAAGCTATAGTTTTTTCCATCCTTAGAAATATAAAAATCAACTTTTTTAGGCAACCATATCCAAGATCTAACATCTTGAATTGCACCAATACTAAAAGATTTCACTTCTTTAATTTTTTGTAAATCAACAACTGCCTCAAAGTCTTCTCCATAAAAACCTTGCCACATGCCTGTTAAATAATTATTTGGACCAACTAAACCATCAATAAGTGCATTAACTCCACCTGCATCATACTGATTACTGTAAGATGTTT
The DNA here is from genome assembly GCA_002721285.1 of Crocinitomicaceae bacterium. The sequence goes on along the minus strand of PBJU01000023.1, from coordinate 61,767 downwards.
TTAGGGAAATTCTCTTTTGGTTGTTAAACTCTAAAAAACCTGCAGATTCTACTTTACTCTTTTTACCATCTTTTAAAGCAAATGAATAAATAGAATCGGATTTAAAAATATAAAATGACCCATTGTAGATAGTAAATAACTCATCATTAGACCTTTTATATTTTATTTTATCACAGTTATCACATTCAATACTAATAAGCAAAGAATCCTGGAAAGTGACAGATTCAGATACAATATTAGGTAAGGTAACAATTGAATAATTGGTGTCAATTGCGGTTTGATAATTATTAAAACTAGACCAACTTTCATTTGGACTAATTGATTTTTCAATAACTAATTCTCCCCCTTTTATGATTTCATCCATTGATAAATAATTTCTCTTGAGTTCTTTTCCATTAAGAATAATTTTATGGATGCACACAGCTTTTTCATCTTTATCTCCGCTAGATTTAATAATAAACTTATTTCCATTTTCTAAGTTAATTTTAACTTCATCAAATAATGGAGTTTGGATTAAATAATACGGATCTCCTGGATTTAAGTCATATAAACCAATTGAACTAAGCACATACCAAGCAGACATTTGACCACAATCTTCGTTACCAGAGATACCGTCAGGTTGATTAGTATATAATTCAGTCAAAATATTATTAACCATTTGATGGCTTTTATAGGGTTTACCAATCATATTATACAAATAAGCCATATGATGACTTGGTTCATTACCATGAGCATACTGACCTATCATACCAGTAATATCAGCTTGTTGTCTTCCAACTAATTCAGAAGTCTCGTTAAATAATTGATCTAATCTTTTTTCAAATACTTCCTTTCCACCATGTTGATTGATTAACCCTTGAATATCATGAGGAACAAAAAAACTATACTGCCAAGAATTGGCTTCTGTATAATTATAATTTACTTCAGAGGGGATAAATCCTGACTTCCAATTACCATTCGTTTTTGGCTGCATAAAACCAGAACTAGAATTAAAAATATTTTTATAAGACTGAGCTCTTTCTATGTATTCTTTTAAAATTAAAGTATCACCAAGTAATTTAGCCATTTGATATATACACCAATCATTATAAGCATATTCCAATGTTTTGGAAACTGATTCTGATTCTTCAAATGCAGAGATGTAACCATTCTGCTTGTAATATGGTAAACCTAATTTATCCCTGTTTGAAACTTCTTTCATAGCAATTAAAAGATCGTTGTATTTATTAAATTCAATTCCTTTAACGTACGCATCCAATATCACTGAAACCACATGATAACCAATCATACAACCAGTATAATTAGCACACAACTCCCATATTGGCAATTGTCCTCCATCCTTAAATTGTTTTAAAAAAGTATTTAAAAATGATGCTGTTTTATCTCTTTCAATTATGTTATAAAGAGGATGAGCTGATCTAAATGTATCCCAAAGAGAAAATACTGTATAAACTGGTTCATCACTTTCATGAATTTTTAAATCTGTTCCTCTGTATTGACCATTTACGTCACTTATTAAATTAGGAGCTATCATTGTATGATACANTGAGGTGTAAAATATTTCTTTTTGCTTTTTGTTTTTGGTTTGAACTTCAATTTTAGAAAGTTTTTTTTCCCATTCATTTTGAGCAGAATTTACATAACCATTGAAATCCCANGAACTTGCTTCATTTATTAAATTTTCTCTTGCATTTTCTTCGCTTACAGTAGACATTCCTACTTTCACTATCACCTTTCTTTTAGNCAAAGTTTTCAACTTAATGAAAGCTTTTGTTGGCTTGTCTGCTTTATTATATATGATTTTAAAATCATTGGACAGCTGCATACAGAAATAAAAATATTGTTCATCAGCCCATGATTTAGAAACTCTTTTACCTATAATTTCATTATCTGAAGTTTGAGAAACTTCCCAATCNAATAGTTGATCTCTATGTTCTAAATCCAAAACAATAGCAGGATCTGTAGTATCTGAAAATTCATATTGATGAATGCCAACTCTTGGAGTAGTAGTTAAATGACATTTTATTCCATATTTATCTAATATAACTTGGTACAATCCTGGTTTAGAAAACTCATTATCTTTTTTAAAAGTGGAGGAATAATTATGTAAACTATCTGATTTATATCCATTGTTAAAACAAACCTTTCCATTTAATGGCATCAATAATAAATCACAATAATCCCCTATTCCCGTTCCACTTAAATGAGTATGAGAAAAACCATAAATAATAGAATCTGAATAATGATATCCAGAGCACCCGTCCCAGCCTTCNATTCTAGTATCAGGACTTAACTGAACCATTCCAAAGGGATTTGTTGCTCCAGGGAACGTATGCCCATGAGCACCTGTTCCAATAAATGGATTTACATAACTAATTAAAGCTTCTTTTGAATTGTTATTACAAGAAAAAAAAATAGTAGCTAAAAGAAAGTAAGTCCATTTCATCGAACAAGGTTTTAAATGTCTTTTACTCCTTGATTTACCAAAACTTTTTTGGTGATAAATGCATAAATCACAAGGTATATAAAACAAAATACTGCAATCCAATANGAAGANTGTATACTAAAAACATCAGCTAATTTACCNTGTATTGGAGGAATTATTCCTCCACCAAGAATCATCATAATTAAAAAAGCAGAACCTTGAGAAGTATATTTACCTAAATTTCTTATGCTTAAAGAGAATATACAAGGCCACATTATTGAGCAAAAAAGACCACCACTTAAAAATGCATAAAGTGCAATTGTCCCCGATGAAAACAACCCAACTAACATACCTAAAATACCAAGAAAGCTAAATATTTTAAGAGTTGCAATAGGATTATCTTTAGCTAAAAAGAAACCAATAACTTGAATAGCAACACATACTGAAAAAGCTAAAATTTCATTAATAGAATAAGCACCAAAATTCACCATTAATATTACACCAAAAGCAACATAAGGGATTATAATATAAAGTGCTTTTTTCAATCCTTTTGATGGATTAAATACAGTAATTGCACCAACCCATCTACCAATCATTAGTCCTCCCCAATATAGAGAGATAAAAGGGGCAATCTCTGCATCATTCATCACATCTAATCCAAGAGGATTAAGTCCAGAACCAACATTAAACTTAAGTAATTCTCCCAGATTACTTTGAATAGTTACTTCAACTCCAACATAAGTGAAAATTGCAATCATACCAAGAATCAACTGAGGCTTCTGCATTGCTCCCCATCCATTAGGGTTTTTGGATGAATTAAAATAAGCAAAACANAGACTAATTATAATAGCAAATAATGAAACAACCAATAAAACTAATCTTTTCATTTCCATTCTCTCTCCAAAGAAAGATTCCCAATTAGAATTATAGGACAAAAAAACAAGAGAAAAACAAATTGTAATAATTACAGAAATTAGGATTAATAATATCAGTGCTTTTTTAGCTGGCTCAAATTCTTCATCAGACTTAGCTTCTGGAAGTCTTTTAGAAAAATAGAAAAGTGCAGCTGCTGCCAAAAACAATGCTGTAACACCTAGATATAAATACTGAATAGTGGATATTTCAATAGATCCATCATTTATCATTTTATTTAGTTCATCNCCTGAAAGTGGAGTTGATCCAAAAATAATTAGAGCTACTACAATTGGACCAATAGTAGTTCCAAAAGAATTAATTCCACCAGCTAAATTTAGTCTATGGGACCCTTTAGATGGGTCTCCNAATGATATAGCAAAAGGTTGAGCAGCAGTTTGTTGTAATGAAAACCCAAGAGCAACTACGAAATAAGCTACTAACACCAAATAAAAAACATTAGCATCTCCCATTTGTGCACCATTTACAGAAGGGAAAATAGCAATGGCCCCCAGTGAAGAAATTAACAATCCATAAATAATTCCATTTTTATAGCCCCAACTATTCAAAATGTCTTTACCTATTGTGCTAGAAATAACAAATAAAATTAATGCACCAAAATAATAGGCTCCATAAAAAGCAAAATCAACCAATTGAGATTGAAATTGATCAATTTGAAAATAGGTTTTACAAAAGGGAATAAATACTCCATTGGATGCAGCTATGAAACCCCAAAAGAAAAACACCGTAACTAGTGTAGTTAGTGCTGAATAATTAGTTTTTTCAGTCATTTTATAAATTTTGCATTATAAAGAAACAATAATATTTCAATTCTTGTTAAAAATACACTATGTCTTTTGAAATAAATTANACTTGAATAATCTCATTNATTTACCTTAAAAATTATTTTTGTTTAATTTTTTACTAGATTTGTTAAACAAGTTTATTATTAATATGATTAGTTTACATTTGCAAAAAATTAAATTATGCCAATAAAAACAGCTAAAGGTTTTTCAAAACTATCCAAAGAAGCAAAAATGGAATGGATAGTTAATGAATATTTAGGAGGTGATGATACAAACATCAAACTTTTNAAAAGTTATTGGCACAATGATGCTGAAACACAAAAAATTCATGATGAATTTATTGAAAATACTATCACCAATTTCTATATTCCATTTGGAGTTGCACCTAATTTCCTAATTAATGATAGGATTTATTGTGTCCCTATGGCTATTGAAGAAAGTTCTGTTGTTGCTGCAGCCGCAAAAAATGCTTCATTTTGGATGGAAAGAGGTGGTTTTAAATCTACTGTGATTTCCACAATTAAAATTGGACATGTTCATTTTGCATGGTATGGTGAGTTTTCTACTCTAAAGAATTTTGTAAACTCAATCAAAGACAAATTTTACAGTGAAACTGAGTCTATCACCGCCAATATGAGATCTAGAGGGGGTGGAATTAAAGACATTAATGTTGTCGATAGATCTGATCTAGAGCCTAACTATTATCAACTAGAAGCTAAGTTTGAAACTTGTGATGCTATGGGAGCAAATTTCATTAATAGTTTACTTGAAGAATTTGCAAAAATATTAGAAAGAGAATTACAGTCTAGCAATTTAAGTGATAGTGATAAAAAGATTGTAATTATTATGTGCATATTAAGCAACTATACTCCTGAATGTATTGTAAAGTGTGAAGTAAGCTGTAAAATAGATGAGTTATCAGAAGATCCAAGTATGGATAAAGAAGAATTTGCAAAGAAATTTGAGCAAGCTATTCATGTTGCAAATATAGAGCCTTACAGAGCTACAACACATAATAAAGGAATTTTCAATGGAATAGATGCAGTGGTAATCGCTACTGGAAATGATTTTAGAGCTGTAGAAGCTTGTGGCCACACATATGCTTCTAAGGACGGTCAATACAAAAGCCTTACAAATGTTGAAATAAAAGATGGGAATTTTAAATTTTGGATAGAATTACCTATTTCTGTTGGAACTGTAGGGGGATTAACCTCTCTTCACCCAATGGTTAAATTCTCTCATCAACTACTTGGGAATCCTGATGCTAAAAGGCTTATGAAAATAATAGCAGCAGTTGGACTTGCACAAAATTTTGGAGCAGTAAGATCCTTAGTAACTACTGGAATACAAAAAGGGCACATGAAAATGCACCTACTAAATATTCTTAATCAACTTGGCGCTTCAAAAGAAGAATGTGAAAAAATAAAGTTGTTTTTTAGTGATAAAGTGGTTTCTCATAGTGCAGTAGTAAACGAATTCTGCAAGCTAAGAGGAATAAAGAATAACGTTAGTATTAAGAATAATTCTTGAAAAAATTCAAAGCTAACGGCAAATTACTTATAACAGGTGAGTATTTAATACTTGATGGGGCTTTGTCATTAGCTACACCATGTGAATTTGGCCAAGATTTACATTTTTCAGAAACTAATAACAACATTATAAATTGGAAAAGCTTTGATTATAATAATCAAGAATGGTTCAATGCATCCTTTAATTGTGAAAATTTTGAATTAAAACATACTTCTAACAAAGAAACATTTGACTGGTTAATAATATTAATTCAAAATGCTGTAAGCATTTCCAAAACTCAAAATTTTAGTGGAGGTGAAATAAAAACCTATTTAGAATTCCCAAATAATTGGGGATTAGGATCAAGCTCAACAATAATTAGCAACGTTGCTCAATTGTATAACATAAACCCCTTTGATTTACATTTTAAATGTAGTAATGGAAGTGGGTATGATATTGCATGTGCTACAAGTGACGAACCTGTAACTTATCAGTTAGTAAATGAAAAGCCTCAATATAATTCTATTGCATGGTATCCTGAATTTTCTGAAGAACTATTTTTTATTCATCTGAATACCAAACAAAATAGTCATAATGAAGTTATTAGATACAGAAAGATTAAAAAAGACAAAAGAAGCATTAAAGAAATATCTGATTTAACATCTGAAATAATCAAATGCAATAATCTTAATGAATTTGAAGAAATTCTCTTAGAACACGAAAAAATTATTGGTTACTGCATCGGAGATAAACCTATAAAAGAAAAATACTTTTCAGGATATGATGGAGCTATAAAGTCACTTGGCGCATGGGGTGGAGATTTTATTTTAGCTACGAGAAATCAAATAAAATATTTTCAAAACAAGGGATTAAACACTATTCTATCCTTTGATAAAATGATTAAAAACACAGAATTTAAAAGTGAGCAACCTATTTAAATACCAAGCTAAGAACTCTTTACCCAATTCTGGGAAGATTACTGCACAAAGCCCATCTAATATAGCTTTAGTGAAATATTGGGGCAAAAAAGACATTCAGATTCCAACCAACCCTTCAATTAGTTTTACTTTGGAAAATTGCCATACTAAAACTTCTCTTGAGTTTAAAAAATCATCTGATTTTAAGGTAAATCTATTTGTTGAAGGAAACGAAAAACCATCTTTTATACCAAAAATTGAACAATTTTTAAATAGAATTAAACCATATTGTCCATATATATTTGAATATGAGTTAAACATAAATACTCAAAACACATTTCCTCATAGTAGTGGGATAGCATCATCAGCTTCAGGTTTTAGTGCATTATCCATGTGTATTGTTCAATTAGAGAAATCCCTGACAGATTTTGATGAAAGATTAAAGCTGCAAAAAGCTTCATTCCTTAGTAGACTTGGTTCTGGCAGTGCAAGTAGATCCATTTATGGCCCAATGGCAATATGGGGTAATAATGACCAAATAAATGACTCTAACGACCAATATGCTATATCACATAGCGACATTCATCCAGTCTTTAAAGACTACCAAGACACCATACTTTTAGTAGATAAAGGAGCTAAACAAGTAAGCTCATCAGTTGGACACCAATTAATGCATAATCATCCCTATGCATCACAAAGATTTTCTCAAGCAAATAATCATATTGAAAAGATGATTAAAATTTTAAAAAAGGGTGACTTAGAAGAATTCATTTCAATCACAGAGCTAGAAGCACTGACTTTACACGCAATGATGATGACCTCAAACCCCTATTTTATACTCATGAAAGAAGGAACATTAAGCATCATAAATAAAATTTGGGAATTTAGAAACGCTTCAAATACCCCATTAAGCTTTACGCTTGATGCAGGAGCTAATGTTCATTTACTGTATCCTTCGAGTTATAAACAAAATGTACTGGATTTTATTGAGAGTGAATTAGTTGTATTTTGTGAAAATCAGCAGTATATTTGCGATGTTGTTGGACAAGGAGCTAAAATTTTAAAAGAAATATATGCTTAAAGATTCATTATACTACGGCAAAATTCTTCTTTTTGGAGAATATGGAATAATACAAGATTCCATGGGTCTCTCTATCCCTTATACAGACTATAACGGTAAATTACTTTACCCTTCACAAACAAATCAGAATTCTAAGAAGTCTAACCAACAACTTACCTGTTTTTACAATCATCTTCTGAATTTATCTAAAGATGATTCTCTTCCTTGCAAACTTGATTTAATTTCTTTTAAAGAAGATTTAGATAATGGTCTATTTTTTGATTCTTCAATTCCTCAAGGTTTTGGCATTGGTAGTTCAGGAGCAATTGTAGCTGCTATCTACGATAAATATTGTTCTGAAGGAAAAGTTTCTTCAAATGAAGAAATCTCAAATGAGAATATATTAAAATTAAAACAAATTTTCGGGAATTTAGAGAGCTTTTACCATGGCACAAGTTCTGGGCTAGATCCTTTAATATGCTATCTAAACCTTCCAGTATTAATTAAATCCAAAGACAGTTTAGGAACCGTTGGGATTCCAACATCTAATAATGGCAAAGGTGCTGTTTTCTTATTAAATACTGGTCAAGTAGGTAATACACAACCATTAGTACAACACTTTTTAGAAAGATGTAAAGAAGAAGGTTTTAGAAACATGCTTAGAAATAAGTTTAAAAAATACAATGACGCAAGCATTGAAGCTTTTCTTAAAAATGAAGGTAAATCGTTATTAAGAAATGTGAAATCGCTTTCTAAAGTATTATATGAGCATTTTGAACCTATGATTCCTAAATTATACCGCAAACTTTGGAAAGAAGGAATTGATAGTAATGCTTACTATCTTAAACTTTGTGGCTCAGGTGGAGGCGGATTTATGCTAGGATTTACTAAGGATTTTGAAAAGGCTCAACAAAAGTTGAGTGGATACCAACTCGATGTCATCCATAGATTCTAAATCTATATCAGAAAATAAAAAATCTACTCTAATAAAACTATTAGCTTTACTTTCTATTGCGAGGTGGTATAACATCTTACTAATTTTAATTAGCCTTTACTTTGTTCAGATTTTCATCTTCGACACTTCAAAAAGGTTTTTATTAACCCTTCAAAGCGTTGATATTCATTTATATGTTTTTTCTATATTGTTTATAATAATGGGCGGCTATCTTATTAATGCTTTTTATGATTTTGAAAAAGATATGATTAACCAACCTAATAAAACCTATTTTGACAGAATAGTTAGTAAAAAAAGCTGCTTAAATATTTATCTTATTGTTAACATCACAGGAATTATTGCTGCATTTTTCATTAATAAAGAAATTCTAATATTCAGCTTATTATTAATTTTTGCTTTGTGGATTTACTCCCATAAACTAAGAAAGAAAGCACTATTATCAGAATTTAGCGCTTCTTTGCTTATGATAAGTTTTTTTGTGGGTTTAAGTGTGTTAAATTGGCGGATTGACTTAACACTTATACTCTTTGTTACTTATATTTTTACTATTGACTTAACAAGGGAAATTATAAAAAAAATGACTACAATTAAAGGGGACTTAATTGTTGGAGAAAAAAGTATTCCTATTTTTTTTGGTATTAAAAAATCAAAATATATCATCTTCTTTTTAATGCTTAGTTCATTAAGTGCCATTTTATTTCTTATTCCATCCATCATTCATAAGTTATTTTCCTATTATTTTATATTGGCATTTATAATAATCCTCTTTAGTATTTATTTACTAAACTATGCTAAAACATCTTCACAATACAACCGAATTAATAATGTGTATAAAATACTAATAGGTTTAGGAATTTTATCCATTGCATTATATTAAATTATGAATAAAATTCACTACATATTTCTTTTAATTATTTTTACATCTTGTCAAGAAAAAATGAATAATAAAAACTTACCTCCATCCTGCCAAACTCAAGAAAAACTATTATCCATTCATAATCACAATAGAATAGATAATTATTATTGGCTAAACAAAAGAGAAGATCCAAATGTTATTGATTACTTAAACAAAGAAAATGAGTACACTAATAGTCAAATGGAGGATACTAAGGAAATTCAAAAAAACCTATTCAATGAACTAAAGGCAAGAATAAAAGAAGAAGATGAAAGTGTCCCTTATGAGTTTAATGGATATTCCTACTGGAGAAAGTTTAGAAAAGGTGATGAACACCCTATATATTTAAGAAAAAAAATAGAATCTGAAGACGAAGAAATACTCCTTAATGGAAATGAATTAGCAAAAGAACATGACTTTTTTGACATAGGAGATTATGACATTTCTCCAAATAATGAACTAATGGCATATGGTTTTGACACTTTATCAAGAAGAATATATCAAATAAAAATTAAAAATTTAAAAACAGGAGAATTATTTAACGAAGTCTTAGAAAACACTACTGGGTCAATGGTATGGGCTAATGACAATAAAACTATTTTCTACACTAAACAAGATCAACAAACATTAAGATCAAACCAAATATTTGCTCATCAAATTGGGACTGATCAAAGTGAAGATATTTTAATATTTGAAGAAAAAGACGAAACTTTTTATTGTTATGTATATAAATCTAAATCTGAAAATTATATCATTATAAATTCTTCGAGCACTCTTAGTGATGAATATAGATTAATACCTTCCACAGACCCATTATCAGAACCAAAAGTTTTTCAGCCACGTGTTAAAGGTTTAGAATATTCCATCTTTCACAAAAATGATCAATTTTACATTCTAACAAATGAAGATCATCATAATTTTTCTTTAAAAACCTGTGACATCAACAACACCAATAAAGAAAATTGGAATACTTATATTGAAGGAAATAATAAAGTATTAATTGAAGGAATCGATGTATTCCAAGACTTTCTTGTAATTACTGAAAGAAAAGATGGATTACTTCATTTGAAAGTAATTGATTTAGAGAATAATGAATCTTCCTATATACCATTTGATGAGCCTAGCTATGTAGTTCAAACAAATTCAAATCTACTAATGAATACTAATCAATTGAGATTTTCTTACAACTCTATGGTTAATCCAGGAACTATATATGATTATGACATGAAACTAAAAACCACTAAAACTCTTAAAGAAAAAGAAATTATTGGTGGATATGAAAAAAGCGAATATGTTTCCGAAAGATTGTGGGCTGAAGGAAGAGATGGTGCAAAAATCCCTATCTCCATGGTCTACAAAAAAGGAGTTAAGTTAAATGGAGAAAATCCAACTTTACTATATGCCTACGGTTCCTATGGTTATAGTATAGATCCAACATTCAGCTCTAATAGACTAAGCTTATTAAATAGAGGATTTATTTTTGCAATAGCTCATATAAGAGGTGGTGAAGATTTAGGTAGAAGTTGGTATGAAGATGGCAAACTTCTTAAAAAGAAAAACACTTTTTATGATTTCATAGATTGCGGAAAATATTTAACAGAACAAAATTACACTTCTGCTAATAAACTATATGCAGCAGGAGGAAGTGCTGGAGGATTATTAATGGGAGCTGTTATTAATATGGAGCCATCTCTTTTTAAGGGTGTAATTGCTCATGTTCCCTTTGTTGATGTAGTAACTACAATGCTAGATGAATCTATCCCGTTAACAACTGGAGAATATGATGAATGGGGTAATCCTAATAATCCCGATTACTATAACTATATGTTAAGTTACTCACCATATGATAATATTGAGAAAAAAGAATATCCTAATTTATTGGTAACAACTGGACTTCATGACTCCCAAGTACAATATTGGGAACCTGCTAAATGGGTAGCAAAACTTAGAGCAAATAAAACCGATAATAATTTACTTCTACTTAAAACAAATATGAAAGCAGGTCATGGAGGAGCAAGTGGAAGATTTGAATATTTAAAAGAGATTGCGCTTGACTATGCCTTTCTATTTAAATTAGAAAATATCACAAATTAAGTTTTGATTTAATTTCATCTACAACCTCATTTGGTTTTTTCCCTGAACAGTCAAATGAATATTTTGACATTTCATAGTAGCTTTTTCTGCTATTTAGCATTTGCTGAACTTTAGGTATACTATTTTCAAACAATGGTCTATTATCAAATTGTCTAATCCTAAAAAATATTTCCGCAGCAGTTATTTTAAGATATATAGTTGTGCCTATTTTAATTAAATTATTCATGTTTTGATTATAGACAGGTAATCCACCTCCAGTAGCAATAACACAATTAGATAAATTCAAATCATCTAATATCTCACTTTCCAAATTTCTAAAATAGGACTCTCCTTTATTATTGAAAATATCATTAATCGATTCATTTTCTTTTTCAATAATTAAATTATCCGTGTCAATAAATTGATAATCTAACAATTTAGCCAATAGCTTTCCTACAGTAGACTTTCCACTCCCCATCATACCAACTAAAATAATTACAGATTTATTCTTTGGAGACATTTGTCTTATTAAAAATTTTCAAATAATTAAATACCTGTTTTACATATTCTAAATAATCTCCAGGATCAGTTTCAATCATTAAATCATAAAACTTCTTATTTTCATTAGAAAAGCTACCAACTTTAAAAAGAGAATTTGAAAAATGTAAAATTAACCTAAGGGGAATTACCTTATTTGCAGTAAGGTCAACTAGTATATCAAATGATTCATTAATAAAATTTCTAACAATTACATTATTAGGAAAAGCATAATAGTTTAAATCTTCTACTTTAAAAAAGTCCAATCCTAACCTACTCTTAAGAAAAAATGGTTCATCTTTTAAAGGGTAAAATGCAAGAATTTTAATTGTAGGAATTGAAAAATCTGATTTAATAATATCAATGATTTTAACAACAGCATCATAATCCTCTCTATTCTTAATAACGCAAAGCATTCCTAAAGACTTAGCATGCTCAATATTACAAGACCTCATTTCTCTAGAAGATTTCTTTTTAAGCCTTCTTTCTATGACTCTATTTCCTATAAATAACTTAAGTCTATAATAAGAGATTTTCATTAGCTAAACAATGATTGAATTTGCACGTTTAGTTATAAAAATAATAATTATCATTAAAAAAGCTCTCCCTGTATAGGTTGTTTTTCAATAGTGTCTTTTTGAGAAACATTAATTAAGTTCAGAAATTCTTGTTCGTTTATTATCTCTATTTCCAAATTTTTAGCTTTTTTCAATTTAGCAGGACCAATATTCTCTCCAGCAATTAACAAGCTAGTGTTACTAGAAACACTACTTGAATTTTTACCACCATTTTTCTCTATTAATTGTTTTAATTCATCTCTGCTNACTTTTTGGAACTTGCCTGAAATAACAATTTTTTTATCTTTTAAAACATTAGTCTTATTTTCTGTAGATTCTGCAATCTCCATAGATAAACCAAAAGAAATCAACCTATCTATAAGAATATTGTTTTCTTTATTTGAAAAATATTCGACAATAGATTCTGCAATTTTACCTCCAATTTCATCAACTTCACATAACTGATCAAAACTAGCATTTCTAATTGCATGGATATTTTTAAAATAACTAACTAATTTTTTTGCAACAGTTTCTCCTACATATCTTATTCCTAATCCAAAAAGTAATTTATTAAAAGGAGTTTCTTTACTTTTTTCAATACCACTTATGATATTATCTGCCGATTTATCAGCCATTCTTTCAAGTGGTAAAAGTTCTTCTCTTTTCAGTTCATAAAGATCCCCTATGTTAGCAACTATACCAGCTTCAAATAATTGCTCTATGGTTTCTGCACCTATTCCATCAATATTCATTTGCTTTCTACCTATAAAATGAATGATTTTACCTTTTATTTGAGGGGGGCAACACATAGAATTCAAACAATAATGATGAGCCTCTCCTTCATCTCTTATTAATTCCGAATCACACTCTGGACAATATTTAATGAATTTTATTTTATTACTATTTTTTTTTCTCCTAGAAAAATCGACACCAACTATTTTCGGAATTATTTCTCCTCCTTTTTCAACAAAAACAAAATCTCCCACTCTAAGATCAAGCTTTTCAATTTGATCTGCATTATGAACACTAGCCCTTTTAACAATTGTTCCTGATATTTCCACAGGTGATAGATTGGCAACAGGTGTAACTGCTCCTGTTCTGCCAACCTGATAAACAATGTTTTGTAAATCTGTGGAAACCTGAATTGCCTGATATTTATATGCAATTGCCCATCTTGGTGATTTTGAAGTATTACCAATTCTCTTTTGTAAATCAACTTCATTAACTTTAATTACAATTCCGTCAATTTCAAATGGAAGAAACTCCCTACTACTATCCCAATGATTTATAAAATCCATAATACCATCAATAGAATTAACCTGAGAAATAAATTTATTTTTCAAACTAGGTGTTTTAAATCCAAGTTCATTTAAAAACATATACTGATCAAAAGCAACATTAATAGCATTATCTTCAAAATACGCACTGTATAAAAAACAATCTAATTTTCTTTTGGCTACTTCAGATGAATCCTGTAACTTAAGTGATCCAGATGCAGTATTTCTTGGATTTGAAAAAAGAGGAAGCCCCTCTTTTTGTCTTTTTTTATTTAACTCTTCAAATGCAGGTTTAGGAAAAATGACTTCACCTCTAACTTCAATATATTTTGGAAAATCTCCTCTTAAAGCAAGAGGAATAGATGAAATGGTTCTAATGTTATGAGTTACATCTTCTCCACGCTGACCATCTCCTCTAGTAACTGCTCTTAACAAACTTCCATTTTCATATATTAAACTAATTGCTACACCATCGTATTTCAACTCACATATATAACTAAACTCAGTATCGATAATTTTTTTGATTCTATTATCAAAGTCTATAATATCTTCTTTTGAATAACTATTAGACAAAGACAACATTGGATATTTATGTTCTACAGACTTAAAAGATTTTAATACTTCTCCCCCAACTCTTTTTGTAGGTGAATTTGGATCACTGAATTCTGGATAATTATTTTCTAGATTTTCTAACTCTTTTAATAATTGATCAAATTCAAAATCTGAAACTAAAGAAGAATCATTAACATAATACTCATAATTGTATTTATGAAGCATTTTCCTTAATTCATCAATTCTATTTTTATCAATATTTTTTTTCATTTTAAAATTGCAGAAACAAATCTGTTTTTTTGCTGCATGTCTTTAATTAGCATACAATTAACATATCCTAACTCTCTTAATAAAGATACAACTTCGTGACCATATTCTTCATTTATTTCAAAGTAAATTTTACCATTATTATTTAAATTATTTAGTCCAATTTCAGCTATAGACCTATAAAAAAGCAAAGGGTCTTTATCATAAACAAACAAAGCACTATGAGGCTCATGATTTAAAACATTTGGACTCATATTTTTTCTTTCTTCCAAAGTGATATAAGGTGGGTTACTAACTATCAAATCAAATTGATTTTTTAAATCAANATTAAAAACATCATCTACAGTAAAATTAACCTCCAAACTAAGTGCTGAAGCATTTTCTTTTGCAACATTAATAGCTTCATTAGATAAATCAATTGCAAAACATTCTGAAGTGGGAAATATTTTCTTTAAAGCCAATATGATACACCCTGAACCTGTGCCAATATCTAAAATATTAACAGGTGGATTAAATGCATAATTATTCTCTATTAAACTAACNAGTTCCTCTGTTTCAGGTCTAGGAATCAAAACACCATTATTAACCTTGAGTGAGAAATCATAAAAAAAAACAGAACCGATTATGTACTGAATAGGCACTTCTTCTTTTAATGAATGAATTGCATTTTGAAAAATCAACTCTTCTTCTTGATCAACAACCAATAGTCTTTGAAGATTGAAGTCAATTCTATTCCATTTTTTTACATTTTCTAAAAGCAGAAAAAAAAAAGAATTTATTTCTCTTAATTTATATTGATCTTTTAAACTATCAATAAAATGTTTTTTAAGCTGTTCAAAATTCTTCATTACCAACATTACAAAAAAATGATAAATATTTATTTTTTTTCAATTCGAAAATTTAATTCGTATTTTTATTATTAATCTAATGCTAAATTAAGATGAATATCAAAGGAGGAGATTTTTTAATAAATAAAACAAACCCATCTGCTGTTTTTATACCTGAAAATTGGAATGAAGAACAGATTATGCTAAAAGATATGATTCATAATTTTTTAGAAAAAGAATTACATCATCTTTCAGAGGAACCAAAAGCCACAAAAGATCTTGATTTTATAGTTAAGTTATTAGATAAAAGTGCTGAACTTGGTTTATGTGGAATTGCAATAGAATCTAAATACGGGGGAATAGACTTGGACTTTAATACTGGGCTATTATATACCGAAGCAATGGCAAGAGGATTTTCTTTTGCTACTACTATTGGAGCACATGTTTCAATTGGATCACTACCAATAGTATATTATGGAAATGAAGAACAAAAGAAAAAGTACTTACCTAAAATTGCAACTGCTGTATTAAAAACAGCATACGCATTAACTGAACCAAATGCTGGATCTGATGCAAATTCTGGAAAAACGAAAGCAATAATTGACAAAAAGAATAACCAATATCTTATAACTGGTCAAAAAATGTGGATCACAAATGCTGGTTTTGCAGACATATTCATAGTATTTGCCAAAATTGAAGATGATAAAAACTTATCTGCATTTATAGTTGAACGAAATTTTGATGGAATAACTTTTGGAGAAGAAGAAAAAAAATTAGGCATTAAGGGCTCATCTACTAGACAAGTTTTTTTTACAGACTGTCCAGTTCCAATGGAAAACCTTCTAGGAGATAGAGATAGTGGTTTTAAAATTGCGCTTAACATACTTAACTCGGGGAGAATTAAACTAGCTGCTGGTGCAGTTGGAGGATCTAAATTTGCTTTAAAAAAAGCGGTTAATTACTCCATTGAAAGAAAGCAATTCGATCAAAGTATTTGCAATTTTACTGCCATTCAACATAAGATGGGGGAAATGATAAGAAAAATTTTTGCAGCTGAATCAGCAGTATATAGAATTGGTAGAAATATTGATAAAAAAGAATCTGAACTAAAAGAAAAAAAATGCCCAGAAAATGAAATTAAACTAAAAGCACTAAGAGAATTTGCTATTGAATGCGCATTAATGAAAGTATACAGCTCTGAAGTTCTAGACTTCTGTGTAGATGAAGCTTTACAAATATATGGCGGAATGGGATATAGTACTGAAGCAGGTGTGGAAATGGGATATAGAGATGCTAGGATTACAAGAATTTATGAAGGAACCAATGAAATTAACAGAATGTTAGCATTTGGTGAATTAATAAAAAGAGGCTTTCAAACAAAAGAGTTAAATCTAAAATCTGCAGGAAAAAAAATACCTACTGCACTTATTAAGAGGTATTTCAAAATTGGAAAATTAACTGCTGAAAACGTAATTCAAAATTACAAATACCTTTTTCTTTTACTTTCAAAATATGCTGCCGATTCATTTGGACTAGATTTAGAACATGAGCAAGAAATAATTATGAACTTGTCAGACATTATGGGAGAAACATATGTTGCAGAATCTGTCTTTTTAAGGGTTGAAAAAATAAAGTTACAAAAAGGAAATTCAATAGATTTGGAGCATAAAGAAAATCTGAAAAGACTCCAACTTTATGAAGCTAACTTAAAAATTGTGCATTGTGCTAATACAATTGTCGATAGTTTACCAGATACAAAAAATAAGCTATTAAGATTATATATTCGATTATTAACACCTCAACCAATTTTAAACCCAACTAAAATTAGAAGAAGCCTAGCAAAGTATATCATTGAAAAAAAAGATTATCCTTGGTAATATAAGCTTGTAAAATTATTCAAAACCTTATATTGTCACATTATTAATTCATAATTTATGAAAGATAAAATAGTACTTATAGACGGATGTAGAACTCCCTTTTTAAAATCTGAGACAGATTATCTTAACACCATGACCTATGAGCTTGCGCAGCTTGCAATTAAAGGTTTACTATCCAAAACCGGAATGGATCCAAATTTGGTAGATAGCGTGGTGATGGGCTGTGTAATTTCCACTTTAAAAACTAGTAATCTTGCTAGAGAAGCAGCTTTGGGTGCTGGTATTCCCTATAGTACGCCATGTCATACGGTTAGTCAAGCTTGTATTTCAGCAAATAGAGCAATTGCAACTGCAATATCTGAAATAGCCACTGGACAATCAAATATTGTTATAGCTGGTGGCGCAGATAGTGCATCAGAAACACCAATTGGTTATAAAAAGCACATGCGAACTAAGTTAATGAAAGGTAAAAAGTTAAAATCAACTTCAGACATGATTAGATTTGTTCTTAGTTTTAGGCCTAAAGATTTTTTACCTGAAATTCCAGATATATCAGAATTTTCCACTAAAAAAACTATGGGAGAAGATTGTGATATAATGGTGGCAAAACATAATATTAGCAGGAAAGATCAAGATTTATTTGCCATTAGATCCCATGATAATGCTGAAAAGGCATGGGAAGATGGCTTCCACCAAAATGAAGTAGTTCAAGTGCAATTAGATCCAAAATTCAAAATCATAAGTAAGGATAACGGTATAAGAAGTGGATCTAAACTTCAAAAACTAGCAAAACTAAAGCCAGCGTTTGATAAAAAACATGGCACTCTAACAGCTGCCAATTCCTCTTTTTTAACAGATGGTGGAGCTGCTTGTCTTTTAATGACTGAATCAATGGCAAAAAAATTAAATCTTAAACCTAAAGCAGAAATAATAGATTATTGTTTTACTGGTCAAAGACTTGAAGATGAGCTTTTATTAGGTCCTGCATTTGCAATGAGTAAAGTTCTAGAAAAAACAGGATTGAGTTTAAAGGAAATAGATGTTTTTGAAATCCATGAAGCTTTTGCAGGGCAAGTACTCACCAATGTTCACTGTTTAAATGATGAGAAGTTCTGTAAAGAAAGATTAAATAAAGATAAAGCTGTAGGAGAAATTGATATGAACAAATTAAATTGCTGGGGAGGATCTCTTTCTCTAGGTCATCCATTTGGGGCTACTGGGGCAAGATTATTAACTACTTCAGCTAACAGACTAATTGAAGAGGGAGGGAAATATGCATTACTGTCAGCTTGTGCTGCAGGTGCACATGGACATGCAATGATCATCAAAAAATATGAAGCATAATGAAAAATGATTTTTTTAGATTAGAAATTGATAATGGAATTGCAACCATTTGGATTGACTCTGTAAAAGACAAAGTAAATATTGTATACCCATCATTAATTAATGACTTTGAAGATGTTTTTGATGAAATAAATAAAAACAATAATATAAAAGGAGCAATTTTAATCAGTGCAAAAAAGGATTTCATTGCTGGAGCAGATATTAAATCGTTTGTTGGAGAAAAAGCAGGCGATTTTCAACCTATAAGCAGAAGAGGCCACCAACTATTAGAAAAAATAGAAAATTCAAAAAAACCAATTGTTTCTGCAATTCATGGAACTTGTTATGGGTTAGGGACTGAAATATCTCTTTCATGTAATGCTAGAATATGCTCTAATGATTCTAAAACAAAAATAGCTCTTCCAGAGGTGAAAATAGGGCTATTACCAGGTGCTGGAGGAACACAAAGATTGCCAAAACTAGTAGGTTTGACCAAGTCCTTGGATATTATGCTTACTGGTAAAAATGTTTTTGCTTACTCAGCAAAAAAAATAGGCCTAGTTGACGAAGTAGTTGATAAAAGTAAATTACATAGAGCAGCAATTAATATGATAGAAATTATTAATGCTAATAAATTCAAAAGAAAAAAAATTAAAAAATCTTTAATTAACAAAATTCTAGACCATACTTTGATAGGAAGAAATATAGTTTTCAGTCAAGCTGAGAAAAAAATATCCCGACTAACAAAGGGAAATTATCCAGCTCCCATGGATATCATTAAATGTGTGAAAACTGGTATGAAAAAAGGTAATAAAGCTGGTTTTGAAGCAGAAGTAATTTTATTTGAAAAATTAATCCTATCTGATGTTTCTAAAGCTTTAAGAAACTTATTTTTTATCACCACTAACAAAAAGAAAAACCCATACTCTGAAAAGACTAAAGACACCAATAAAATTGCAGTTATAGGTGCAGGATTTATGGGAGGCGGAATTACAGAAGTATCTATAAATAATGGGATTAATGTTATTCTAAAAGACTTAAATGAAGAAATGCTTTCGATTGCAAGAGTCAATATTTGGAAAAACTTAAAAAAGAAAATTAATAGAAAACAAATTCATTTATCTAGTGCTAAAAACATAGCTCAAAAAGCAATTGGACAAACCAACTATAATGGTTTTGATTCAACAGATGTCGTAATTGAAGCTATTGTAGAAAATATGGAAGTAAAAAAGAAAGTAATTAATGAACTTGAAAAAATATGTCATGAAGATTTCATTTTTGCATCC
The DNA here is from genome assembly GCA_002721285.1 of Crocinitomicaceae bacterium. The sequence goes on along the minus strand of PBJU01000023.1, from coordinate 41,712 downwards.
AACACCTCCTCTCTCCCACTAACGGAGATGGCTAAAGCTGCTAAAAAACCGGAAAATATAGTTGGAATGCATTATTTCTCCCCAGTAAATAAAATGCCGTTACTTGAGATTATAAAAACTGATAAAACATCTAATCAAACTTTAGCAACTTGTTATGAAATAGGTAGAAAACAAGGAAAAACATGTATTGTAGTAAATGATATGCCAGGGTTTTATGTAAACAGAATTCTATGTCCATATTTGGTAGAATCCCTATTAATGATTGAAGAAGGAGTTAGAATTGAAGCTATTGACAAAGCTCTTACCAAACTTGGAATGCCAATTGGTCCAATTGCACTTTTAGATGAAGTAGGAATTGATATTGGGGTACATGTAATGAGTGGTAACATGGCTGATTTAGTAAAAGAAAGAGATGGATTTAAAATAAACTATTCCATGCCAAAAATGTTGGAAGCAGGACTAATGGGAAGAAAATCTAAAAAAGGATTTTATAACTATAAAATGAAAAAAGGAAAGCTAAAAAAAGATCAAACTAATAATCAAGTATATCAACACTTTAGTTCACCAAAGCCAAAAGTTTTAGCAGAAAAAGAAATAACTGACCGCGCTATACTTTTATTACTTAATGAAGCTGTATGGTGTTTAGAAGATAAAATAATTGAAAATGTACAAGATGGGGATATTGGAGGGGTTTTTGGAATTGGGTTTTTGCCTTGGTCCGGAGGACCATTTAGTTACATGAATTTTTTAGGAATTGACAAGGTAGTAGATCAATTAAATCATTACTCAACCATTTATGGACCTAAATTTAATCCTAGACCACTATTATTAGAAATGGCTAAGAATGGGAGTAAATTTAACACTCAATTATAATTTATTGATATAAGATTCAATTTTGTTTTTTCACTTTTTCAGCTCTAATTCTACTTAAACTTTGCTGTGTTATTCCAAGGTAAGAAGCAATATGATAATTAAGGGCATACTTATCAATTTCTGGATATTGACTTTGAAATAAATCATACCTTTCAGTTGAGCTTAATTGTAATTGATTTAGTAATCGTTTTTGTAAACTTACAATGTGGCGTTCTAAGTTTTTTCTATGAAGACTTTCTATTTCAGGAAATCGAGAACAAATATTATCAATGCCGTCATTTAATGATAATTCTATAACTGAACTATCAGAAACACATTCAATAACCTGATTTGATTTTTCATTATTAAAAATAGCAATATAATCACTGATCCAATGATCTTTTACAGCAAATTGAAGAGTATGTTCTTTTCCATTATTATCAAAAACATATGCTCTTAAACAACCCCCAACTACAAAGAAAGTCTTTTCAACATTTTGTCCATCCTTTATTAAGACATCCCCTTTCTTAAAACTTTTTAACTTTGAAATAGATCGAGTATAATCTTTTGCTGCTAAGCTAAAATGAGTTCTTTTTGATATATAATCTATTAATTGATGCATTTATGTTAAATCAAAAATTAAATAATTATAAATTTATTATTATCAATTATAGATTAAATTAACATTTGTTAATTTTTTAAAAAATTATTTTTATTCCTCTTAGTTATTCCATTATAAAACAATCAATAAGAAGTTTTAAGGATAATATCGTAACAGAATTTGTTGATTAAATCTAAAAATTTAAATTAGCTCAAAATTTAATTATGAAAAATTATTTATTCAGTATTTCACTATTTATACTTATTCCTTTTTTTATTGGTCCTAATGAACCAACTAAAATTGAATCTTTAAAAATTGGAGCTAAAGCCCCGATGTCCAGTCATAAAATGAAAGAGGTTTCTGGCAAAGAATTTTCTTTAAATTCTTTAAAACAAGAAAATGGTCTATTAGTTATTTTCAGTTGTAATACTTGTCCATTTGTTATTGGCAATGACAACATGGATGGATGGGAAAATAGATATAATGAAACTTATGAGTTTTGCAAACTTCATAGAATTGGAATGGTACTTATCAATAGTAATGAAGCAAAAAGAGATCGTGGAGATTCATTTAAAGACATGCTACAACACAGCAAAAACAAAATGTACGACTCTCCTTATTTAATTGATAAAAATCATTTACTAGCAGATGCTTTTGGAGCTAGCACAACTCCTCATGTATTTTTGTTTAATAATGAACTTGAATTAGTTTATAAAGGAGCAATTGATGATAATGTGAAATCTAAAAAAGATGTTAAAGAAACCTGGTTAAAGAATGCCGTAAGTTCTTTAGGTAAAGGAGAAAAAATAGCTAAACCTGAAACAAGAAATTCAGGATGCAGCATAAAAAGATTATAAACCTATAGTATATACCAAATGCCTATTCTATCTAAAAAATCTATGGCGATGCCAGCATCTCCTATAAGAAAGTTAGTTCCATTTGCAGAAGCAGCAAAAAGTAGAGGGACTACTGTTTATCATTTGAATATTGGACAACCAGATATTGAAACACCCAAAATTGTAAGGGATAAATTAAATAATCTAGACTTAGAAGTAATTGAATATAGCCACAGTGCAGGATTTTTAACCTANAGAGAAGGATTAGCAAAATATTATCAAAACTTAGGAATTTCTCTTGATCCTGATAAAGAAATTATGATAACAACAGGTGGTTCTGAAGCATTAACTTTTGCTTTCCAATGTTGTTTTGAACCTGGTGATGANATTATAATTCCNGAACCTTTTTATGCAAATTATAATGGTTTTGCTACAACATGCGGTATAAAGGTAGTNCCTGTTACAGCTAAAATTGAAAATGGATTTGCTTTACCTCCAATAGAAGATTTCAAAGAAAAAATAACTGCAAAAACTAAAGGGATTTTAATTTGCAACCCAGGCAACCCTACTGGATATCTTTATTCAAAAGAAGAATTACAATCTTTAAAAAACATAATTAAAGAACATGATTTGTTTTTATTTGCAGATGAAGTATATAGAGAGTTTTGTTATGAAGGTGCTGTACATTTTTCAGCTCTAGAATTAGAAGACATTGAAAACAACGTTNTTCTAGTAGATTCTGTTTCTAAAAGATATTCTATGTGCGGAGCTAGAGTTGGTGCTCTTATAAGTAGAAATCATCAGTTTATGGAAATGGCACTAAAATTTGGTCAAGCAAGATTAAGCCCTCCTACTTTAGGACAAATNGCTGGTGAAACTGCTTTAGAGACTCCTCAAAGCTATTTTGACCAAGTAACCAATGAATATGTTGAAAGAAGAAATATTGTAGTAGAGGGATTAAGTAAAATAAATGGAGTAAAATGTCCAAAACCTCAAGGAGCTTTTTACTGTATTGCAGAGCTTCCTGTAAAAGATGCAGACCATTTCTGCCAATGGCTATTGGAAAAATTCGAGTACAAAGGACAAACAGTCATGTTAGCTCCTGCTTCTGGTTTTTATGCTAATAATAGCGTTCACAATCAAGTAAGAATAGCTTATGTACTTAATAAAGAAAATCTAAAGAATGCTGTAGATTGTATTAAAAAAGCTTTAGAAGTTTATACTGGAAATTAATTTATTATTTCAACCTTATTTCTGTTGCACCATATNCAAATTCTTGGTAGGATGCATCATAATACTCTAGATGAGAGTGGTATTGATTCAAATCATTTCTAATTTCTTGTCTTAATACACCTTCTCCNACTCCGTGAATTACAACGATTTTTCTATGATGTTTNTTGATTGAGGAATTTAAAAACCTTCTAAAGTGCATCATTTGAACATTTAAAATATCTCCATTACTCATCCCTCTATGAGAATCAATTAAATTCTCAATNTGTAAATCTATAATATCACGATCTTTGTTTCCATATTGATCTAAGTGTTTGAATTTTCTTTTAAGATCTGCGGATTGTTTACTATTTGCATCTGAATTAATCTTGGAATTAACTTGCTTATTAAAAGCAAGATTATCTGTTTGATAATCTTCTTTTTTTCTTTCAGCGACTAATTCTTTGACTTTAAAAACCTCATCAAATCCATATTCATTCTCTAATTCAACTTCATCTTTGTTGATGATTTTTGTAATAACTCCAAATCCATCAGCATTTAAGAATCTTACTTTATCCCCTATTTTAAAATTACTTTCCAAAAGTACTATGGTTATGACAATTGACCATAAAGGTCAAAATGATCGGCATTTACAATCTTTACATTTACAAAATCTCCTATTCTACAATAGGTTTTTTCATCTTTTCTAATCAATACTTCATTATCCACTTCTGGTGAATCATAAATGGTTCTACCAATAAAATAATCTCCTTCAGCCCTATCAATTAAAACTTTAAATTCTTTGCCCACCTTTAGTTGATTAAGTTCATGAGAAATTCCAGATTGTAATTCCATAATAGCATCTGCTCGTTGTTTTTTGATTTTCTGCGGAACATCATCNTCAAAGTTAAAGGCATGAGTATTTTCTTCNTGAGAATATGTGAAAACTCCTAATCTATCAAACTTCATTTGATTTACCCAATCATACATTTCCTGAAAATCTTCCTCAGTTTCTCCAGGATAACCAGCAATTAGCGTAGTTCTAATAGCGATATTGGGTATTTTTTCTCTAATACTATGAATTANTTTAGTTGTCTTTTCTCTATTAGTCCCTCTTCTCATGGCTTTTAAAATTCTTGTAGAACCATGCTGCAAAGGAATATCTAAGTAATTACAAATCTTATTCTCTCTTTTCATTANGTCAATGACATCCATGGGAAATCCTGAAGGATAAGCATAGTGCAACCTTATCCACTCTATTCCATCTACTTTACATAAAGCTTCAAGTAAATCTGACAATGCTCTTTTTCGGTATAAATCCAAGCCATAAAAAGTTAGATCTTGAGCAATCAACATTATTTCCTTAACTCCCTTTTTTGCTAAAGACTCCGCATTTAAAACCAAATCTTCTATCGGAGTTGAACGATGCTTTCCCCTCATNAGAGGAATTGCGCAAAAAGAACAAGGTCTATCACAACCCTCTGCAATTTTCAAATAAGCATAATGATGTGGAGTAGTTAAAAGTCTTTCACCAACTAACTCATGTTTGTAATCCGCATTTAATGTTCTTAAGATATTTGGCAATTCCTTACTACCAAAGTAAGCATCCACATCAGGTATTTCCTCNTCTAACTGATCCTTATATCTTTCTGACAAACANCCTGAAACGTATACCTTTTCTACTAAACCTTCTTTTTTAGCATCAACAAAATCTAAAATAGTATTGATAGACTCCTCTTTGGCCTTNTCAATAAATCCACATGTATTAATTATTACAATAGCAGAATCGTTAATTTTTGATTCGTGCTCTACTTCAAATTGATTAGCCTTTAATTGAGCCATCATCACCTCAGAATCATATAAGTTCTTTGAGCAACCCATAGTCACTACATTAACTTTATTCTTCTTAAGTGTTTTCGTTTTCATTTTAATTTACGTTTTAAATGATGAGCCTTGAAATAATGCATCTATAAAAGCTTCTCGATTAAAAACTTGTAATTGTTCTACACCCTCGCCAACACCAATATATTTCACTGGTATTTTAAATTGATCTGAAACACCAATAACCACACCACCTTTAGCAGTTCCATCTAATTTTGTCAATGCTANGGCATTAACTTCAGTTGCTTTTAAAAATTGNTCAGCTTGTTCAATAGCATTNTGTCCTGTAGAACCATCTAAAACCAGTAGAATTTCATGTGGTGCATCCGGAATAACTTTTTGCATTACTTTCTTAATCTTAGAAAGTTCATTCATTAAGTTAACCTTATTATGTAACCTACCTGCTGTATCAATAAAAACAATATCTGATTTATTTGCTTTTGCGCTCTGTAAAGTGTCAAATGCAACAGAAGCAGGGTCAGATCCCATATTCTGCTTAACAATAGGTACTCCTACTCTTTCTGACCAAATAGATAATTGCTCAACTGCAGCAGCTCTAAAAGTATCAGCAGCGCCCAATAATACTTTATATCCTTTATTATGATATTGATAAGCTAATTTTCCAATAGTCGTTGTTTTGCCTACTCCATTAACACCAACTACCATTACTACATAAGGAAGATCAGATTTAGGAATAGTATAATCAGAAATATCTGTTATATTATTTTCAGAAAGCATTTCTGCTATCTCCTTTTTCAACAAATCATTTAATTGATTTACACCTATATATTTATCTTTTTTTACTCTTTCTTCTAATCTGTCTATTATCTTAAGTGTAGTTTTAACTCCTACATCTGAAGACACTAAAACTTCTTCTAAATCGTCCAATAATTCCTCATCAACTTTTGACTTTCCAGCAACAGTATTAGCAATTTTTGAAAAAAAACTTTTCTTAGTTTTTTCTAAACCTTTATCTAAATCTTCTTTTTTTTCTTTGGTAAAAAAACTTTTCCAACTCATAATTTAGTAATAAATAAAAAAAAAGCCCTTTCCTAAAATTAAGAAAGAGCTTAAATTTAATACATTTTAACTATTTAGAACCAGTCTTTGATTCTATCGTTATGAACTATTTCTTCTTTAAAGGTGTAAGACCCAGATTTTGGTGACTTAACCATTTTTATAACCTTGGTATGTTGCTTACCACCTCCTTTTTGTAATGATGCTACTGATTTCTTAGCCATGATTCAATTATTTAATTTCTTTGTGAACTGTATATTTCTTTAATACAGGATTGTATTTTTTTAATTCAATTCTATCCGGTGTATTCTTTCTATTCTTAGTAGTAATATACCTTGATGTACCAGGCATTCCACTGTCTTTGTGCTCTGTACACTCTAATATAACTTGTACTCTATTTCCTTTCTTAGCCATTTTTGTTAATTTATGGGACGGCAAAGATAATTTTTTTATCCTTATTTACAATACTATAACCATGTTTTTATTTAATCCGTTATTTCAAGTATTTATTAAATTGTTATGTGATATATTTGACAAAAACAATTAACATGCTAAAATCATTCTCAAAAACAGCTCTTTTAATAATTATAATATCTCTTAACTGTTGTACAAACAGTTTAGAAAATAATAGACTGAATTATTATGGATCAGAAATTTCAACTGAAAATATTTATGATTATGAAAACATAAAAGCAATTACATTAAAAGACGGATTATCCAAAACTAAGCTTCAAGGGAAAATTATTAAAACATGTCCTAAAAAAGGGTGTTGGATGAGTCTAGACACAGGAACAGACACTCTTTTTGTCAGGTTTAGAGATTATGGTTTTTTTGTCCCAACAGATAGTGTAAGTGGAAAAAAAGCAATAGTTGAAGGTGATCTTTTTATTGATACTATTTCCATAGAAATGCTTAAACACTACGCGGAAGACGAAGGAAAATCCGAAGAAGAAATTGCTCTAATCAAATCCCCAAGCTACAATCTAAACTTTACAGCTGATGGTGTTATAATTGAAGATTGAAAAAACTATTTTTATTCATATATCTATTTTCATTATTTAGCTGCATCAATAAAAACAATGAGCAAATAAAGAAAGTAATTAAATACCCAAACCAAACTAGTGAAATGGCCCAACTCATGAGAGACATGACCAATCAACTAGAAAATATCCAGAATAAAATAATAAGAAATGAATCTTTAGAAAATAAACAATTAAATTTTGCTCTAATCCACCAACAAAAAACAACTGATCCAGCTTTTATAAAACCACATATTCAACCTATGTCAGAAGCTTTCAACTATTCAGTTGAAGAATTCAACAATAAACCTAACAAAAAAAACTATTTAGCAATTATTAATAACTGCTTAAGTTGCCACCAGCTATCCTGCCCAGGACCAATAATGAAAATTAAGAAATTGAAAATAAATCTAGATTAAAACAAAAAAAAAGCCTCTTTAATTTAAAGAGGCTTATAATTAAAAATAATATTTTCCTTAAAGCATTCCTTGCAGTTTTGCTTCTGCCATAACAGCAGTAATACCTTTCTTATTAATAGTTCTTATAGCTGAAGCTGAAACTTTTAAAGTAACCCACTTATCTTCTTCAGGAAGAAAAAACTTCTTAGTTTGAAGATTTGGATAAAATTTTCTTTTTGTCTTTCTATTAGAGTGCGAAACGTTGTTTCCGCTAACTACTTTCTTTCCAGTGATTTGACAAACTCTTGACATCTTTTTAAATTTTTGAATTGCAAAATAAACCTATTATATCAATATATGCAAATATTATACCAATTTTTAACCTCTCCTTTTTTGTTGCTGCCTTGCTATCTCCTCCATCTTTTGTTGAAATTTAGACTTCTTTTTAGGCTTTTTCTTGTTAGTCTCAATCTTTAATCTGATTTTATCTTCATCAACCATATACTTCTTAATACCCCACATAATACCCATATTCATTAAATTTCCACATAAGTAATAATAACTTAAACCTGAAGAATATTCATTAAAGAAAAATATCATCATAATTGGAAACATGTACATAATCACTTTCATATTAGGCATNCCTGGCTGAGCAGCCGGAGTCATTTGATTACTATTCATTAAAGTATAAAACAATGTAGATGCCGCCATTAACAATGTAAACAAGCTAATATGATCTCCATAAAATGGAATGCTAAAACCTAAATCCAAAATGGAATCAAAAGAACTTAAATCCTCAGCCCATAAAAAGCCTTGATGTCTTAAATCTAAACTTGAAGGAAAATATCTAAAAACGGCAAATAATATTGGCATCTGTATTAATACTGGAATACAACCAGCCATAGGGTTAACTCCAGTTTGTCTATAAAGAGCCATTGTTTCTTGTTGCTTCTTCATAGCTGCATTTTTATCTGTTTTACCTTCATATTTTGAAGTGATTTTGGCTATTTCAGGTTTAAGCACCTTCATTTTAGCAGATGACATATAATTTTTGTAGGTCAAAGGCATTATGATGATTTTAACTGCTAAAGTCAATAACAAAATAACCAAACCAAAACCTATACCCCATGACTTTAAAAAATGAAAAATAGGGCCAATCATAAACTTATTCACCCATCCAAAAATACCCCATCCTAAATTGATTATACCGTCCATCTCATTATCATAACTTGCTAACAAATCATAATCATTTGGACCAAAAAAGAATTTTAAAGAAACTTGATCTCTTGATGGAATAACTAACCTTGAAGAATATGAGATTGTGTAATCCTCACTTTCTAATTGCTGTTGTTTAATTTCTCCATTTGGGAAACCTTCCTCAGAAATTAATATAGANGAGAAAAACTTATGCTTATAGGCAATCCAATTAGCATTACCTTCCAGTTTTTCTTGTTTATCACTTCTTTCAGATAAGTAATCTCTTTTAGCACCAAAATAACGATACATTACAGAGCAATACATACGCTCATCATTAGCTAGTTTCTCAGTTGACAAACCTAACATAGACCAAGAAAGATCTACATTTCGTTTAATATCATATTCAATTTTATGATAATCAATATTAAAATCTACTTCATACTTTCCTTGATACAAAGAATAAGAGAATTCTAGATACTTATCTTCTTCTGAGGTGTTAGCTCTAAAAACAAGATTGGAGTCATTTTGTTTTACCACATTAAAAAACAAATCTTTTGTTTCCATTTCTGACTCATTAATCAAGTCAAGACTCATGTAAGTTGTTTCTTTATCAAACAACATTAATGGTTCATTTGTTTCAGAAACAAATGCCTTGTGTGTTTTATATTTATACAAACCATTAAGGTCTTTTTCTATCATTTCAGCTTTGGTAATTTGAGCACCTTTTGAAGAAAAAGTAAGTCTGATTTTGTCATTTTCTAAAACATAATCCCTGTCAACACCCTTAGCAGCAGTGTAAAACAATCCATAATCCTCCTTTAAGCTTTCTAATTCTTCCGTTATTTCAATAGTACTTGAATTCCCAATAGAATCTATTGAATTCTTTAACTCATCTCCAGAATTTATAATTTCATTGTTTGAAGTAACATTATCCTTCTTAATTGAACTAACTGAGGAAGATGGTTCATTTTTAATAGGTTTTTCTTCATTAGAACGATTAAGAAACATGAAAGCAATTACAACTGCTCCAATAAGGATTAAACCTGTAGTAGTATTTTTATCCATTTGTAAATGATAATTTTGGATGCAAATATATTTTTTCTCTATTAATTATTGATAATGATTAACAATTATTAGCGAACTTTTAAACATCAAATTAACCTTTAGTTGAAAACTTTGTGAATAAACCAAGTTTTAATCATTGCGAAAACTTAAGAACATGAAATATTTTTGTTAGAAAGCTAAAAAAGATGTTTGCTACATTATTTGTTAAGAAAAAAATTCCCCAAAAACAACTTGCATACAACTTTGTACACCATACACTAAACTGTATAGACACAACTTACAACGACTTTCTAGATGCTATATACAATGACTCAGAATTAGAATCTTATCCTGAATTAGATTACAAAAATCCATCGGAGCTGATATTTATAATAATAGCTGGAAATATTAAATACTTTGAAAGAATCCTTTCAGCTCATGAAGAAAAAATGATTTTTAACTCCATAGTTCAAGAAATGGCGGATATTTTTGAAATGNAATTTCATGAAATGGAAGAAAAACTAGACAAATATGGGTCTTNTATATCNAGAGTAAACCANCCTTCTAAAAATATTCTTTATGGAATGTCAAAAGCTGTATTCTTTAAATTTAAACTTGGTCAATATCAAGATGAATATTTTGCTCAATTNAATACCCCTAACCCTATTTTCTTAAAAAAGATAGANACCTTGATAGAAAACTACATTTGGAATTGGAAAGGTATTTTTGAAAAAACTAAAATTACNTCNTAATCAATCCAAATNNAATCTTTCAATTGCCATTTTTTTNATNTCCTCACCTATTGCTAAGGATGCAGTAGCNGCTGGAGAAGGAGCATTTAACACATGTATACTATTATTAGCATATTCAATTCTAAAGTCATCTCTAGTATCCCCATCTTTCCCCAATAACAATGCCCTAACACCTGCTCGACCAGGTCTTATATCTCTAATNTCAAGAGATGGAATTAATTTTTGCAATGTTTTTAAAAATAATTTCTTTGAAAATGCTCTTCGGTATTCATCCATACCAAACTTAGCATTCTTCAAAAACAACTTCCATGTTCCACTNTAANTTAAAGCATCTATGGAATCTTTAAAATTAAAATCTGTTTTATTATAACCTTCTCTTTTAAAAGTAAAAACCGCATTNGGGCCACACTCAATTTCTCCATTAACCATTCTTGTAAAATGAACACCTAGAAAAGGAAATTCTGGATCAGGAACAGGGTANATTAAATTTCTAACCTTATATTTTGCATGGTCTTCTAATTCATAATANTCTCCTCTAAAACCAACAACTTTTTCTCTTAGACTAACTCCGTCACTTTTAGCTANCCTATCTGCCTGCAAACCACCACAAACAATTAAATAATTNGAATAAAAAACTCCTTTATTAGTTACAATCTGTTTTAAATCATCCAATTCATTTAAATCCAAAACTTCATGTGATAATAAAACTTTGCTTTTTTCATTANTAGCAAGTGCAACTTCTAACATTTTATTAGTAGCACCAACAAAATCTATAATNCCTGTACAGGGAACCCAAATACCAGCAATTCCGTTAACTTGAGGNTCAATTTCCTTGATTTGTTCCGCATTAATCTTCTCAATTCCTTCTGTGTTATTTTCAACACCATTATTAAAAATCTTTTCTAAAAANCCAATTTCCTTTTCATTAGTAGCAACCACCACTTTTCCACAAACATCATGTTGAANATTGTAATCNTTAGCAAACTTCACTAGCTCATGCCTACCATTAACACAATTTATTGCTTTTTTTGAGCCTGGAGTATAATACAAACCAGAATGAATAACTCCAGAATTATTGCCAGTTTGGTGTTTTGCAAGAGAATCTTCCTTTTCAAAAAGAGCTATACTTTTATTAGGATATTGAAGCTGTAACTTATAAAAAGTAGCCGCACCAACAATACCACCTCCAATAATGGCAAAATCAAATTTATTATCCATAATTATCAATTAAAACCTCCTCTTTTGGAACAAAAAATAAGAGAATAAGTCCAATAACAAAAAACACAACTAAAGCCACAATAGAATTCCTCATGCTGCCAGTTATTTGCTCAATAAAACCATATGAAAACATTCCAATAACAATACCTAATTTTTCAGAAATATCATAAAAAGAAAAGAAAGAAGAAGTGTCCTTGGTTCCAGAAGGAATGTATTTAGAAAAAGTACTTCTAGATAAAGATTGAATACCTCCCATGACTAAACCAACAAAACCAGCAATACAATAAAAGTGAATCGGCTCATAAACAACAAAAGCACTAAAACATAATAATATCCATATAAAAACAACAGTTTTCAAAGCAAATAAATTGCCTTTAAATGCAGATAACTTAGACAATAGAAGTGCTCCTGGAATAGCAACTATTTGAATTAATAAAACACTTACAATCAAACCAACTTTAGCCATAAACTCACCTTCCTCACCAGCTCCCCAATTAATTTCTTTAGTCCCAAAGTAAACAGCAACTAACATTATAGTTTGAACTGCCATGCTATAAACAAAAAATGAAAAAATAAACCTTTTCAACCTCTTAGTTTTAAGAATATATTTCCATACTTTATTTAGTTCTGAAGCACCTTTTTTATATATTGAAACATCATTTAAACTAAATTTTTCTCCCTTTGGCAATCTTTTGAAAGTAACATGTGAAAAACAAAACCACCANAAGCCTGTTAANGTAAAGCAAATTCTNGTAAAAAAAGACCTACTTTCTTCATCANAAGTGAATATCAATGCTAAACAAACTANCAATAAAATAACACTTCCAATATAACCCATTGAAAACCCTTTTGCTGACAAACGATCATGGTCCTTCTCCTCTGCAATTTCAGGCAAAAAAGCATTGTAAAAAACTAAACTACTCCAGAAACCAATTCCAGCTAACACAAATAACAACAAACTAATTTCTAAATGATCTTTATTAAAAAAGGAAAGTAAAACACAAGAAAATGAACCTAAATAACAAAAAAATCGCATAAAAGCTCTTTTATTTCCAGAAGCATCTGCAATACCAGTTAAAATAGGTAGAGCTAAAACTAAAAGTAAAAAATAAGCCGAACTTAAAATAGTAATTAAAGCAGTATTGATAAATTCAAAGCCAAAAAAGAGAACTTTTTCATCAACATATCCTTCATAAAATATAGGAAAAATAGCAGTAGTAATAACAAGCGGATATACTGAATTAGCCCAATCGTAAAAAGCCCAGGCTTTTTGAAGCTTTTTATCGTTTTTAAGCATCTATTATTTAGTTATTATAAATTCCACTCTTCTGTTTTTAGCTAAACTAAGTCTACTTAACCCAGGAGAGGCTGGATTTTCAGCACCAGCATCTAATGGCGTCAGCCTGCTAGAATTAATCCCCTTTTTCACCAAATAATTTCTAACATTAATTGCTCTATAGTTACCTAAGTTTATTAATTTTTCATTTTCAGGATCTGAGTTAATAGCTTCTTTTTCTGACTTATCTGTATGACCATTAATTTGCAATTTCAAGGTGCTGTTTTCTTTAAGAACTTGAACTACTTTTTCTAAATTACTAACATAAGAATCCTCAATTGAAGAACTTTCAATGTCAAAATACACTTTAAGTCTTTCTAGCTTTTGCTCATTAGTAAGATCACTAATATCACCTACCTCCATAGAACTATATACAACAGCTTCCTTTTTTACCTTACTATCGTCCACACAATCACACTCAGTTTCATCATTAACTAAAACAACCTCTATTTGATCTATATAATAATAAGCTTCAGGAAATTGAGCACCAGAAAAATTTTCTAATTTTTTTAATTTCTCTGCTTTAGTATCCTTTCCATTATAAAAATTACCGATTGTAATATATTTTTCTTTACCATCTGCTTTATAAATACCACACACAGTTTCCCAATTATATCTTGCAGAAAGAACTTTACCTCCCATTGGAGTAATTATGTGTTCAAATTCTCCACTTTTATCACTAAAGATAATATCACCCTTCCTATCTAAACTAACTGCATCAGAACCAAAATGAATTCCAATTTTATCAATAGCATATTTACTTAAATCTGAAAGACTCACATTAAATTTTACACAATAATCAACACCACCTGCAAGTGACTTGGTTAACTTAGACTGTAAATAAGTCCTTGGCTTATTATTATTATAACTATAAGCAACAATTCCAGCATAATTTTCTCCATCTTTAGCATGTTCTTTCCCATAAAAATTATCTGGAACACCAATATCTCCTTCTTTATCTTTTGAAAAAAGATCAGCTCTTAGAGCAGTTGGAGAATACCATCCTTTTGCAATATTAATCTGAGTTAATTTTTTCAATTTTCCATCAATACTTTCAAAACTTGGATTTCCAACCAAATTATTTTGATCTTGACCTAAAATATTGGAAAAAATCAAAATTACTATAATACTAAATACTGTTTTCATTAATTTAAATTATGAGATTTTACGGCCTGAATAAAACACTTAACATTTTCTGGATTAATATCAGGATATACTCCGTGGCCTAAGTTAGCAATATGTCTACTGTTACCAAACCTATTCATCATTTCTTTGGTCTTTTTTTCTATCAGATTGAAATTTCCGTATAAAACACATGGATCTAAATTACCTTGTAAGGTTTTAGTGTTTTGAAATATATTTTTTGCACTTTCAATATCCATATTCCAATCCAAACCAATAGTGTTACAATTTAATTTTTTCATGTCATTTAGCGCAAAATAAGCACCTTTACAAAAGACAGTAGTTGGAACCTCATCAATAGATTCACATATTTCATTAACATATTTCATACCAAACTCTGCATATTGTTCTGGTGTTAAAATTCCAGCCCAAGAATCAAATATTTGCAACATGTCAGCACCTGATTCAATCTGTAATTTNAAATACTTAATTGTTGTTTTGGTTATCATATTTAACAAATNGTGTGATAAAGAGGGGTTTTTATATAAAAAGCCTTTAGCTTTACTAAAAGTCTTTGAACCCTGACCTTCAATCATGTAAGCAAAAATAGTCCATGGAGCACCTGCAAACCCAATTAAAGGAACTCGAGATGATAATTCTTTTTTAGTTATTTTAATAGCCTCACTCACATAAGAAAGCCTTTCATTAACATCAGGAATTTTAATCTTTGTAAAATCCTGTTTTGACTGAATGGTTTTAGGAAAATAAGGACCTTTTTTCTCAATCATTTCATACTCTAAACCCATAGCTTCAGGAACTACTAAAATATCTGAAAANATNATTGCTGCNTCAACATCTAAAATATCTACNGGCTGAATAGTTACTTCGGCAGCTAGTTCTGGAGTCTCCACTAATTCCTTAAAACCACTTAAAGAATTTCTAATTTTTCTGTATTCTGGCAAAATTCTTCCAGCTTGACGCATTAACCAAACTGGTGTTCTTTCGACTTTTTTGCCTTTTGCTGCTCTTATTAAAAGATCATTCACTAATTTCATAGTACAAATGTATAAAAGTGTTCAAATATCATTTTTTTTTAAGACACCAAGATTAAGATATTTTCTTATTTTAATTGTATGCTTATTTTTTTATACTGATCACATATCTCAAATAGATGATTATATTCAAAATAAATCAGACACGATTGTTATTATAACAACAACCAAAAACAAAGAAATTAGAGGTGTTCTAATTCATGAAAACAAAGATATAATTGCAATTGAAGTTTCAAATAGGGAAACAGCATTTTTGAAAAATGAAATAAAATCCTATAAATACATCACAAGAGAAGAAATAAAATCAATAACAGAATTTGTAAAACCTAATCCAATTTACACAAGATATTGTTATATGCCATCAGCATTTATTACTGAAAATAAATATATAAATACCTATAGCCATTATTTTGTNACAAGTAATTCAAAACTTGGAATNAATGATAATATNGANGTNTCTGTTGGGAATATTGTAATATTTAACCTATTTCTTTCTGGGACTTATTCAAAAGAAATTAGTAGCTCATTTACTGGAGCAGTTTCTGCAATAGGGAACACAAGCTTATTTGTATCAGACACTAGTGGTAATAGTACCCTAAATTTCCTAAATGGAGTGGGTTTAATTCCAAGACTCACTTTTGGAGATAAATTCAAAAACAAAACAATTGGTTTTATTGGGTATCAATTTACTGCAATAGATAGATTTATATACGGTGGTTACTTTGGAGGGCAAAAAAAAATATCTGAACGTTTTACTATTTCTGGGGAATCCATGGGTTTTACAAGTGATGGCTACCAATTTTTAATTATTACAAACTTAATAGCTAATTTCTTAAGAAACACAGTAGAAGATTGGAGTATAGGAGTTACATTAATTTCTGTTAATGACCCACAAGCTTTTTCAAATTTAAATTTTGGGAACCCTGTAATTACTGAAAATTTTATTCCAATACCATATATTGGTTTTCAAAGAAGATTTTAAACTCACCTAGAAACTAAAATATAACCTCTTAATTCTTTAAGAGCCCCACTTTGGGTGTCTTTAACGTTTATAATCCATAAATATGTATCCTCTATAACATCTTGACCTTTAAATGTACCATCCCATCTTTCATTAACATCATTTGAACTATAAACAACTTCTCCCCATCTATTAAAAATTTTAAAAGTAAAAGTTGAAACATCTACTTTGTTCGCAATAGGAAAGAAATAATCATTTATACCATCCCCATTTGGAGTAAATGAATTAGGCATATAAAAAGAATAATCCGCTTCAACAAACTGTAAACCATAAGTACTATCTCTACATCCATTTTGATTTTCAACATAAAGTTCCACCAAGTAAGTTTGCTCAATATTATCTGAAAAAATAAATTCAGGGTTTTGACTATAACTAGAACCTATTAATTGGTTTATACTATCATAAAATAACCATTCAAAATCAACAACATCAGACGATGATGAGTCCGTAAATTGAACAGTTGGTGTTAATACCGAAGCTGGGTTTGGATCAGATGAAAAAGCAGCTACAGGATAGTCATAAATTTCAATAAAATCATAAAAAGTTGTATCGTTAACACATCCTTCAGGACTAGTCACTTCAAGTAATACATCAAAAACACCAGGAGATGAATAAATATTAATTACAGTGTCAATAGCTGAAGATGAAGATCCATTCCCTAAATCCCAATAGCATGATGCAATTTGAGAAGTATTAGTTGTATTATAGAAATATACTTCAACTGGATAGCATCCGTTTTTATTATTAGCATCAAATGTAGCTGTTGGTAAATCAAACCAATCAATTAAAAGAGAGTCTAAATTAGAAGGTGTTTCACAATTATCATTTACAGTAACGGAATAATAGGTATAACCATTTAATGGAGTTGTAGAAACATTAGGTGAATTTCCAATACTATTACCTAAATCATCTTCCCAAAGAAAATTATATGGGCCGCCATTACCACCACTAACGTTAACACTTAAATTAGCAGTTTCATAAGGACATATTGAAGAATCATTACTTAATGAAAGTAATATCGGAGGGTTTAGCGCTACTAAAACCGAATCAAAATCAGATACGCAATTGGAAGAATCTATAACACTAACATCATAATACTGAGAAAAAGCTGGAGAAACAGCTATTGAATTACCAGATCCTAAACCAGACCAATTAAAAGAATAAGGAGATGTCCCACCACTAACTGAACAATTAATATTTGCAGTTCCACCAATACATATAATTGTATCATTACTCATTGAGAGCACCATAGGTATTCCATCAGGAATAACAACAATTGTATCTGCATAACAACCTGTNGTATCTAAAGATCTTACATAATAGGTTCCTGCACTCAAACTATCAAAAGAATAAGAGGTAACAACATTACTGTCCGATTCTAGTATATTTATTCTTCCACCATCTAACAATTGCAATAACCAAGGAGGACCATCTGTTCCACCAGGTGTAACATCAATTGAAGCATCATTTCCACCATAACAAGTTAACTCATTAACAATAGGGATAGCTGCATCACATGTATCGCATAGTACATTTATCATTAGACTGGATGTATCTGTACAACCACCTGTTAAGTCAGTAGTAACAACAGAATAATAGGTAGTTATCATTGGCAAACCAAATGGATTTTGAGCTGAGGGATTGGAAAGAAAAGTAGGTGGCGACCATTGAAAAGAATAATTATTTGGATCAGGTGTTGCTGGACAAGTATTAAATCGAATATCTGGCCTATCACTGGATGTTAAAGGAGCTCCTAAATATGGACATGTAGGACTAAGATCATCTCTGTAGTATAAAACTGAATTAAAAGGAGTTGTTGTAAAGGGTGTTGACCAATTTCTTGAGTATGATAAATTTAAATTATCATAACAAATTTCAATCACTAAATTTGAATTACCATCCCACTGATATGCGGTTGTAAGTGGAAAAGTATTCCACCCCAAATTAACAACAATGTTGGTTGGAGTTAAAACGTTAGTTAATCCAGAAACCCAATTTGTCAATGAGTTTTGTGAAGTGAATCCCATATTAATGGTAAAACCATTAAAATTAGCTGTAGCTGTATTTTGAGCTGTTGTTTGCCAAGAAATATCTGTAATAATACCACCAACAAAACCAGCAGCTTGTAACTCAGCAGCAGTAAATAAAAACTGGTGTTTGGCACTTTTATACCAATTACCAAATGGAGCAGGAAAAACAGTTCCACCATTTGTACTTTGGTTAGATCCTATGTCAAAATTTGTAAAAGGACCTGAAAAAGAAGACAAGTTACTAGGTCCTGAAATAGCTGGAATCCCCCCACCTAAATCAATGTCCATAAACACACTATCCCCACAAAACACACTATCGTTACTAGCAGTTAAAGTAATATCAGGAGCATAAGCTGGTACAACATTTATACTTACCGTATCTACTTTTTTACATCCCAACAAACTTGTTAATGTTAATTCAATATCATAATTTCCAGGGGATGTAGTAGTGAAAATTGGGTTTGGGATATTAGATGCACTTAAATTATTAGATGGAGACCAATCATAAAAATACATTCCGGGTGGGGATGGAATTACATTAAGTTGTATATCTGCATTTAAGCAAGTTGTTGTGGAAGATTGGGAAACAGTGTAATTAAAATCGGGTACAACATGAACAGTAATTGTATCAATATGATCACATCCGCCAGAAAGGTTACTTGTTACTTTATAAACAGTTGTTGAAGTTGGATTAGCAATTGGATCAGGACAATTATTACAGGAAAAATTATTTCCTATACTTATTGGGTCACCACTTATAACAGACCAATCAAAAGTGGAACCACCAGTTGCCATTAATTGAGTACCAACCCCCTGGCACATAATTCTATCCTGACCAGCGTAAGTACTGGAAATAACAGTAACTCCAATAGCTGAAGAAGAAACACCAACAATTGGACATGCATTATCATTAACTACAATACTAATAGTACTAAAAGGATTGGCTCCAGGCTGAATCTGTAAACAAAATGTTGCTGAAGCAGGTGTAAAATAAGAATTTTGAACCATTGTTGCTCCTGGAAACAATTGAGTAATATTAGAATTAATATAAATAGAATCCGTTGGGTTATTATCTGTAAACTCAATGTCGAAGCATATACTATCGCCTTCGCATGCTTGAATATCAAATGGCCCAGTTAAAACAGCAGAACTAACAAAATTTGATATTCCAGACGTAGGTGGTGTTGGATTAATATTAGTACAGGTGATAATTTCAAATTGAAAATCTTGAACAACACTTCCTACTAAATCTCCATTAGAATTATACTCTTCAATTAAAACAGCTACAACAAAATTTCCAGTCATTGTAGGAGTAAAAATAATTTCCCCNGTTGANGGNTTTATATTTATTCCAGGTATTGGTATTGTACCAGAATAGCCCCCTTGATAAGGAGCACTACCATTTGGACCTGTCATTGCATTTATCAAAGAATAAACTAGAGAATCTCCATCTGGCTCATAAACACCAAAATTATAATTAACTATTTGATTAACACAGTTATATGGTATTGGCTGAGCAGTTATAACTGGAGAAGAGTTACAAGGAGAAGTATTACTATTTAAAACCGATTCCCAATAATAATCATTACTTGTTCCAGATAAATTATTGGATGCATTTCTNCAGCAACTANAAAATGAAAACACCCAACTATTGCAATTTCCAGGAAGAGTTATTGTATCTCTCCAAACATGCATATAAACTCCTGGAAAACTACCGCCACTACATTCACTTTGATTATTAGAAATAACCGTTGGACAAAGTTGAGATACTTCTTGTTGGAAAATAACATTTGGTAAATCGATAGAAGANGAAAAAGACAAACCACANGAGTTAGAAATATCAATTGTTTCAGGACCATTNGAATAAAATGCAGTACCACAATCTTCAAAGACCGTAAGAGTAATTACATATGTATTATTACCTATGCATTCATAAGAAATATTTCCTCCTGGCACATGAGTTCCATATACTTGATTAATGGAAAAACCTAAAAAGGTTATCAACCAAAAAAACTTTAAAAAACTAAAAATTTTCACAAATAGAATTTATTAAAAAAATAAACATATAACGTTATAACGTATAGTTTAAATCTGGGTTGCTTTTATAAGCAAGCTATTTTTTACTGTTTCTCGCTAGCTCTTTCCCAACAAAAGTACCATCAATTATTTGTTGCTGGAAATCCTTCATTCCACCAGGAGTATGAGGAACCATTACAGTATTATTATTTTCATTTGCTCCAATAGCAGTTAATGTGTCAAAATACTGAGTCATTAACACAAATTGCATTATTTCTTGAGGGTCGACATCTTGAAGAGCTTTTTGAAAATCTTCAACAGACTCCTTAAACCCTCTTACAATTTCTAACCTTTGTTGAGCNATACCCTCCCCAGAAAGTCTTTTTGAATCAGCTTCTGCTTCTGCTTTCTTTACAATTCTAATTTTCTCTGCCTCTGCTTCTTGAACAGCAGCTTCTTTATCTCTNGTTGCCGCATTAATCTTATTCATTGATGCTTTTACTAATTCATCANGNTTAATATCTGTAATTAATGTTTTAACAATTTTATATCCATATTGATCCATTTGTGAAGAAATATTATCTCTGACAGCTANAGCAATATCATCTTTCTTTCCAAATACATCATCTAATCCTAATTTAGGAACTTCTGCTCTTACTTCATCAAAAATATAAGAAGCAATTTGACCATGGGGATCATCTAATTCATAGAAAGCTTCATATACTTTGGAACCTATAACACGATATTGAACAGAGATTTTTAGAATTACAAAAACATCGTCTGATGTTTTTGTCTCAACATCTACATCTAATTGTTGAATCCTAAGATTTTCTTTTGANGCAATAGATTCTAAAATCGGAATTTTCAACTTTAAACCTGGCCTAGATATTCTATTGAATTTACCTAAACGCTGGATGACCCAAGATTGTCTTTCAGGTATAATCATTATAGATTTTAATAAAAGCCAAATTATNGGTAAGAGGAGAATTAAATTAAAATAGTTCATAGGATATAATTTATTTAGTTTTTTGAAATTTAATCAAAAAAATATTTTTTTACTAAAATAATTAAACTGAAGGAATTAAAATCATAATAAATCACTTTTCAACATAGATTCATTAACTAGCTCAAATCCATTGTATTTATTATGTTTGCAACATATTACAAAAGCTAAAAAAAAAAGCAGATGATATCTTTCTTTCAAACTACTAAAAACACAATGATTGCATTAGAATCTAAAGGAGAAATTAATCCTGAAGATATGCAAAAATTAGAATGGCTTTTAGATGGAACTATGATTAGCAATCAAACAATAAATGGAGCTTTTGTTGGACCAAGAAGAGAGATGGTTTCGCCATGGTCAACTAATGCTGTAGAAATTGCTCACAACATGGGTATTACAANAGTATTTAGAATGGAAGAATATAAAATTAAATCTTCCACCAAAGACTNNTATGACCCAATGCTGGAGCAAATGTATGAGACAATAAGCCAAGATCATTTCACAGTTAATATTGAACCTGAACCAATTTTAGAAATTGATAATATTGAAAAATATAATGAGCAAGAAGGGNTAGCATTAAACAAAGATGAAGTTGCTTACTTAGAAAGTATTTCTGAAAAAATCGGCAGAAAGTTAACTGACTCAGAAGTNTTTGGCTTTTCACAAGTAAACTCTGAACATTGCAGACATAAAATATTTAATGGAAGATTTATTATCGATGGAAAGGAAAAGANAACTTCTCTTTTTAATCTGATAAGAAAAACTTCAAAAGAAAATCCAAATACTATAGTTTCTGCTTATAAAGATAATGTGAGTTTTGTTAAAGGACCTAAGGCCATGCAATTTGCTCCAAAATCACAAAACAAAGCTGATTNCTTCGAAACAAAAGATATTGAAACTGTACTTTCCTTGAAGGCAGAAACACATAATTTCCCAACTACCGTTGAACCNTTTAATGGAGCTGCTACCGGTTCTGGGGGAGAAATTAGAGACAGAATGGCTGGCGGAAAAGGATCTGTACCTATGGCTGGAACTGCTGTTTACATGACTTCTTACTCTAGATTAGATAATGAAAGAAAGTGGGAAAAAGCAATGGATGAAAGAAAATGGCTATACCAAACTCCGATGGACATTCTAATAAAAGCATCCAATGGNGCATCTGATTTTGGGAATAAGTTTGGACAACCAATGATTAATGGTTCTGTATTAACATTTGAACACACGGAGTCTGGAAAGAAACATGGATTTGATAAAGTAATTATGTTAGCTGGTGGAATAGGTTATGGGAAACAAGATGATGCTTTAAAATCCACACCTNAANAAGGNGATAAAATTGTCATCATTGGTGGAGACAACTANAGAATAGGTATGGGTGGTTCTGCAGTATCATCTGTAGATACTGGTGAAATGTCATCTTCAATAGAATTAAATGCAATTCAAAGGTCTAATCCTGAGATGCAGAAGAGAGCCATGAATGCAGTAAGAGCTTTTTCTGAAGCTTCTTCAAACCCAATTATATCTATACACGATCANGGTGCAGGCGGACATCTAAACTGCNTATCTGAATTAGTGGAAGAAACAGGAGGTGAAATTGACTTAGAATCCCTTCCAGTTGGTGATCCAACTTTATCTGCAAAAGAAATTGTTGGTAATGAATCTCAGGAAAGAATGGGCNTAGTAATTAAGCAAGAGGATATTCAACTAATGCAAGAAATATGCAAAAGAGAAAGGGCCCCAATGTATGTAGTTGGAAATGTAACTGGAAACCACCAATTTACATTTGAAGGAAATGGACAAAAACCAATTGATCTGCAATTAGATGATATGTTTGGCAACCCTCCTAAAACTATCTTAGAAGACNCAAGACTAGAAACTAATTTTAAATCTATTGATACTGACATCAATAAAATAGATGAGTATCTGGAAGCGGTTTTACAACTAGAAGCAGTTGCTTGCAAAGATTGGTTAACTAATAAAGTAGATAGATCTGTTACAGGAAAAGTAGCTAAACAACAATGTGCTGGAGAATTACAATTACCATTAAATAATTTAGGTGCNGTTGCNATAGATTATTTTGGAAAATCTGGTATTGCAACAGCAATAGGACATGCCCCTATTCCATCATTAATAGATCCTGTAGCTGGATCAAAACTTGCTATTGCCGAATCTTTAACAAATATTATTTTTGCTCCATTGAAAGACAACCTGAAATCAGTTTCTCTTTCTGCTAATTGGATGTGGCCAGCAAAAAATGAAGGTGAAAACGCAAGGTTATATGATGCAGTAGAGTCGGTATCTGATTTCGCATGTGATCTTGGAATAAATATACCAACTGGGAAAGATTCTTTATCCATGGTNCAAAAATATCCCAATGGAGATAAAGTTTATTCTCCGGGAACAGTAGTAATTTCAGCATCAGGTGAGATTGACGATATTAAAAATATAGTTGAACCTGTAATAATACCAGATGTTAACACATCTCTTTTGTATATAGATTTTTCAAANGATGAATTTGAAATTGGAGGTTCTATTCTTGGCCAGATACTAAATAAATTAGGTGACAAAACTCCTACTATTAATGATAACGCTTATTTCGCAGAAACATTTAATGCTGTTCAAGATTTAATTAAATCCAATAAAGTAATTTCTGGTCATGANATTTCAGAAGGAGGAATGATTACTGCTTTATTAGAAATGAATTTTGCAAATGTTAATGGCGGAATGAATATTAATCTTAATGGATTTGGAGAAAAGGATGTGATTAAACTATTATTTTCTGAAAAACCAGCGATTATTATTCAAGTAAATAATGCTGATGACATTATGAAAGAACTATCATCCAATGGGATTTCTNCTATCAACATTGGTTCTCCTTCAAAAGAAAGAACTTTAAATTTCCATTTAGGAAATTGGGAAAAAACTTTTGACATTAATCAAGCTAGAACTATTTGGTATAAAACTTCTTATTTATTAGACCAAAAACAATCTACTCCTTTATTAGCAAAAGAAAGATTTGAAAGCTTTGCAATTAATCCTATGGAATATAAATTTCCTGCTAACTTTANTGGCTCTTTAAGTCAATATAAAGCTGAAATTAATAGAAGAGATTTTTCAGGAATTAAAGCTGGTATAATTAGAGAAAAAGGAGTTAATGGAGACCGAGAAATGGCCTACTCCATGTTTTTAGCAGGATTTGATGTGAAGGATATTCACATGACAGATTTAATTGCTGGTAAAGAAGATTTATCTGATGTGAACTTTATAGTTTTTGTTGGAGGGTTTTCTAATTCAGACGTACTAGGATCAGCTAAAGGATGGGCTGGAGCTTTCAAATACAATCAAAAAGCAAAAGACGCATTAGAACAGTTTTATAATAGAAAAGATACATTATCCTTAGGGGTTTGCAATGGTTGTCAATTAATGATGGAATTAGGCTTAATTGATAAGGAAAAGGGTGCTAAACCAATGCAACATAATAATTCTGGAAAATTTGAATCTAACTACATAACTGTGAACATCCCACAAAATAATTCTGTTATGTTAAGTTCTTTGAGCGGATCAAGACTAGGTATTTACGTTGCTCATGGAGAAGGTAAATTTGATATAAAGGAAGGAGATTATAACTTGGCTATGACATACACATCATCTTCTTACCCAACTAATCCAAATGGTTCTCATTTAAATGCTGCAGGTGTTGTTTCTAATGATGGAAGACATTTAGCAGTGATGCCTCATTTAGAAAGAGCTATTTTCCCATGGCAATGTGCTCATTACCCTTTAAATAGGAAAAAAGATGAGGTTACTCCATGGTTAGAAGCATTTTCAAATGCGTTTGAATGGGTGAAAAATAAGGCTACTAATGACAATAATCTATANTNTATAGAAATCCATTAACTATAAAAGNCAAATAAATAGAATACCAAATTCAATTTTATTTTATTTAAAAACTTAATTTTAGCTATTGGCAGTCAGTATAATCTATATTTTATTANTATTTTTTTTAATTCATAAATTGAATTTTTTTCAAATTGAAAGAATTAAGAAAAGTGAAATTATCCTTGCATTTGGTTTCAAACTTATTGCTGCNTACATATTATATTTAATATACACTAAATATTACAGAGAAAGACACCTTGCTGATATTTTCAAATTTTATGATGACAGTAAAATAATAAGTGATACTTTTTTAGCTAATCCAATTGATTTTTTTCAAATGATTTTAGGCCTTGATTTTAATCAAGAATATTTTGAAATAAACTATTACATTAATATGAACCATTGGGACACATCCTATGAATCTGTTCTAATGAATGAATCAAGGCTTATCATTAAGATTAATGCCATTTTAAACATTATAGGATTTGGGAATTACAGCTTTAATGTTATTTCATTTGNATTTATAAGCTATATGGGAATATTAATGATAATTAAGTCATTATTAAATTATATTAAATTACAAAAAACAAATATATTATTCTGGTCAGTTACCCTATTCCCTTCAATTTTATTATGGACATCTGGAATTTTAAAAGAACCTTTATGCTTTTTGGGGATAGGTCTATTTCTATATGGTATCANANAGCAAAATAATCAACTAAAATTTTCACTTAAATATTTTTCATATACCACTATAGGAACACTTCTTTTATTTACAATTAAGTTTTATGTTTTTGCTTGTTTTCTTCCCCCAGTAATAATTTTATTTATTATAAACAAATGGAATTTAAATCCGATTAAAACTATACTATCATCTATTGTAATATTACTTACTTNTATTATTATTTTATCTTTAATTANCTCTGATTTAAATCCAATTAAAATATTGAGCACAAAGCAAAATGATTTTCTTGCCTTAGCAGAGTTCTACAANTCTGGAAGCTATATTAGTTCAAAACCTATTGACAACAATATCTTTAGTTTTTTAAAAGCTCTTCCAATTGGTTTTGTTAATGGTTTTTTAAGACCTTTCCCTAATGACATTAATAAATTAATCCACCTTCTTCCTTTTATAGAAAACATAATATTATATACTTTATTCATTTTTATTTTTATGAAAAATAAAAAGACGTTTAAAAATATGAACGGTATTGCTAAAAATATTCTATTATGCTCATTGTTATTTACTATTTTACTTTTCACTTTAACAGGTATGAGCGCTCCAGTAATAGGTGCTTTAGTTAGATACAAAATACCAGGAACATTTTTTCTAATCAGCTCTCTGACAATAATTTATGATATAAATGAAAAACAAAAAAATCATTAAACAATCCTTATCTATTATTTTAATNTGTCTGTTAAATTCATGTATTAACAAAACAGAAATTGATCTTATTATTCATAATGCCAAAATATATACTATTGATGACAACAACAGCATATATGAAGCAATAGCTATTGAAAACAAAAAAATAATAGCTCTTGGTAAAAACAACCAAATACTTAATAAGTATAAAGCAAAATCTAAAATTGATGGAGGGGGAAAGTTTATATATCCAGGGCTTATAGATGCCCACTGTCACTTTTTATATTATGGACTTCAACTTGAAATGGTGGATGTTTCTAATGCAAATTCATTTAATGAAATTATAGATCTATTAATTAAGCAAAAAGGTAAAAATAAAACAAATTGGTTAGTTGGATATGGCTGGGATCAAAACCAATGGAAAGATAAAAAATGGCCTAATAATGAATTATTAAATAAACATTTTCAAAACACCAACGTTGTTTTAAGCCGTATTGACGGCCATGCATTGATGGCTAATAAAAAAGCAATAACTACTTCTATGATACCAATGGATACTATTATAAAAGGAGGTTATATTGAAAAAATTGAAGGTGAATTTACTGGACTATTTATAGATAATGCAATGGATTTAATAATGAATAACATTCCTGAACCCACTCAACAAAACAAAAAAATAGCGCTTTTAAAAGCTCAACAAAAATGCATATCATTAGGACTTACTACTGTAGATATAGCAGGATTAAACAGATCAGACATTGAACTTATTGATAAACTACAAAAAACTGATGAGTTAAAAATAAAAGTATATGCTATGCTNTCTGACAATCAAGAAAATTTTAATTATTTCATAGATAGTATCGGACAACCAATAAAAACTGATAAACTAAACATTAGGTCATTTAAGTTTTTTGCGGATGGCTCTCTTGGTTCTAGAGGAGCTTGCTTAATTAATCCTTATAAGGACTTAGAAACATCCAANGGTTTTATGCTGCAAGAAGAAAAAATATTTAATNATAAACTAAAAAGATTAAAAGAAAATGGATTTCAAGCATGTACNCATGCAATTGGAGACTCTGCTAACAGAGTAATTTTAAATTCTTATGCGAAAATATTAAAAAATAACAACGATTTAAGATGGCGAATTGAACATGCTCAATGTGTATCTTCTGAAGATCTAATTTATTTCAATAGATACAATATCATACCTTCAGTCCAACCTACTCATGCTACATCAGATTTTAGTTGGGCTATACTTAGATTAGGTAAAGAAAGGTTAATGAATTGCTATCAATATTATTCTCTTTTCAAAGAAAACCAACTCATTGCATTAGGTACTGATTTTCCTGTTGAAAAAATAAATCCTATTTACACTTTTTATTCCGCAGTGTTTAGAAAAAATATTGAAGGCAAACCAATTGGAGGATTCCAGAAAAATGAATCTTTATCCAGAAATGAAGCAATAAAAGGGATGACAATATGGGCAGCGTTAGCAAATTTTGAAGAAACTGAAAAAGGAAGTTTAGAAATTGGAAAATATGCTGATATGGTAATTTTAAATAAAGACTTATTTCAAACTGATGAATCTGAAATTTTAAACACNAAAGTGATTAAAACGATTATAAATGGAGAAATAGTTTATGAAGATTAATTTTGAGTAATAATCCTAAGCTCAGTTCTTCGATTAATCTGATGCATNTCCTCTTCACAATCTTCATCATCACCACAACTATTAAGCAATTTAGATTCTCCATATGCTTTACTAGAAATTCGAGAATCAGGAATACCATTATTTTTAAAATAATTTACCAAGGTATTCATCCTTTTCACNGATAAACGCATGTTGTAAGTNTTNGTATAAGTAGAACTTGAATGAGAATGAATTTGAAGTTTTGCTTCTGGGAACTCATTTAATGTCATTAACATTGTATCTAATTTAGTGAAATAATCAGAGTTTATTTTAAATGAATTAACAGGNTAATACACAACAAAATTTTCAATTCTTAACCCTATATCTTCTTTAGCTAAAGAAATATCATCAGTTTCAAGCTCTTCCACTNCTGTGGTATGNTATTTTGAAGAAACTAACCTTCTAAATTCAAACATTCCGTATTCATCTTTTTCAAGAGTTACCAAAACTTCTTTATTTCTTGTAGTAATACTTAATTGTAAATCTTGATCAAAGAATGGAGAATCCTCACTAATTTTAAAAATTAAATTTTCTAAAAGTGGTAAATTTTCAAGCTTAAATCTTCCATTTTCATCTGTTTCTGCTCTAAACAAAAGATCACCTTCCATATCCAAAACATCAAAAGATATCTTTTGATTAACTCCATTTATAGACTTAAAAAGTCCAGTGACTAACATTCTTTCTTCAGCAAAAGAAAAACCACTTTCTTCATTTAAAAGGGAAATATTTGTTGTTTGTTCGTAATCNAAAAGACGATAAGTAAAATTACCATNTNCATCCTTAGTTAAGGTTGCCATAATATGATCCACATTATTATAGATCTTTAATACTAAATCTTCTTCTTCTTCAACCTTAATCATATAGTTAGAGCCAATTGGAAGCTCTTTAAATATGAAATTACCATATTCATCTGTTTCAGTTTGCATNATAACATTACCATCTTCATCTACAAGATAAACTAATGTATGTTTTAACAAGGAATCACTTAATCTGTTAAATTCAATCTGACCTTTAAANTCATATGTGCCTAGTTCGAAATTTATATCTCCCTCATCAATTAAAGATAAAGTTCCAACTTTATCAAGAGCTAATTTCCTGAAAATAAATTCNCCTTGATCATTAGATAATAAAAGTGTATTTTCATCACCTTGAAAAAGAGTCAAAACAACCTCTCCTTCTTCATTTAATTTAATAGTATATTTCTTTCCTGCTGGGATATAATCAAAATTGAAATTACCATGATCNTCTGTTGTAGTTACTGCAAAAACATTACCATCTTCATCCAATAACAAAACTTCCATATTATCTGGAGAACCTTTAAGCCTGAAATATTCGAATTTTCCAGCAATATTTTGAAAACCTTTGCTAAAAACTGCTTTTTCTATAATTTCAAAAGAATATATATCATCATTAAGCTCTAAAGAACCAGAAGTATCAGCCCTGTTAGAAACAAAATAACCAGAAGTTCCATTAGGGTTAAAAACAATACTAAAATCATCTTTTTCAGAATTGATAACATCCCCTAAATTAAAATGATTGGACCATTGATTTTCTATATTATTAAAACTATCAACCTTATGAGAGACAAATAAATCATAACCACCTTTAGTATCATANCCATCCGATGAAAANTATAAGTCATTTCTATGTATTACAGGAAAAATTTCATTATCNTCNCTATTAACACCACTTAATGGTTTTGGATCAGACCAAAAACCATCTAATTTTTGACTGTANAACAAATTAAGTCCTTTATGTTTACAAGGCATATTNGATGTAAAAACTAATAGTTTACCATCAGAAGACAAAGTTGGATGGGAATAATTATATTTAGATTTGCAAAAATTC
The DNA here is from genome assembly GCA_002721285.1 of Crocinitomicaceae bacterium. The sequence continues at coordinate 11,328 of PBJU01000023.1, read as the reverse complement.
AATTTTTCTTTATCCTTTAATTTTCCATCAATAATTTTNAGNCTGTAAAGCTGTACATGAAGAAANTTATCNGTTCTATTCTTTTTGCTTACATATTCATTCTCAACATATATTGCCTCACTNTAATCGCTATTAAANGATATTGGCCCAACATTTAAATGAGTAACTAAAAAATGATTAAAAACTTTTATTTTCTCAAATTCAACAGAGTCAACAGAATTAAAATTAATTACAGATTTGAAAATATTATAATGCTTTGTATCATGCCAATCNGACTCTCCAAAAGTATTTTTATTCCATTCCCTATTAGAACAAAAAAGCAATTCTGAATTATAAAAAACTGGAGATATTTCTGAATATTCAGAATTTATCCCATAAGTATTGAAAACTTCAAAAATTCTTTCTTTTTTAACTCTTAAAGAATCCCCCTGTTTACCATAAGTAAATATTAGAATAGAATTAAAAAAAGTAATTAACAATATTTTTAAATAGTAGTTCAAATTAATTTTTTACAAATATTTTGGTGAAACATTAGGTACAGTTTTTTTTAAAATAAAGTCATAGCCAATAAATAACTCATGAGAACCAGANCTTGAAGATCTNAGAGGGCTGAGGTCAAAATCATAACTATATCCCCCTCTTAGTTGATCACTTATATTCCATTCCAATAATAATACAATATTATTNGTAGATCTATATGAAAGTCCAGCCCATAAAAATTTATTAAATAAAAANCTAGAATTTATATCATAATTAATTGGAAATCCAGGGGTAAATTTCACCATCATGGAAGGTTTATATAGTAAATTAGAATTTATTTCAATTACCCCACCAGTAGCTAAACTCACATATCTTTGCAATTCAAAATTTAGTAAAGTATTTTCATTATTACTAAGCATAAGATTATCTTCAAGAATATGACTTATGCTAGCTCCAGCATAAAAAATATCTGTAAAAAAATACATTCCAAAATCAAAATTTGGAATTATAACATTTACAACACCATTATTTTCATACTGATCATTATAAAAATTCAACATGCTTTCGTCTGATTTTAATGAAATAAAACCTGATCGTAAACCCATGGACAAATCACCATGATTAGTTTTAATGTGATAAGCATATGTCCCCGCTAAAGATTGAATTGAAGTAGGACCAATTTGATCCATCATAATATTCATTCCTAAAGCAACATTTTTTTTATGAAAAGGAGAATGAGCAGAAAAATTAATTGTTTTTGGAGCATTTTCTATTCCAGTCCATTGATTTCTATATAGCAATACCGCACTTAACGCATCTCTTGATCCTGCATATGCAGGATTTAAAGTAAACTGATTAAACATATATTGACTATAAAGCGCATCGGATTGCGCCTTGTAAGAAACGTTTAAAAGCAACAAAAAAAATAATATTAATATTGACCTTATCATTAGAGCGCGAAATTAATAAAAAGGATTTATAAAATCGTACAATTATGCTATCTAATGTTAAACTATTCTTAAAAGTGTAAATGTTTAAGTTCTTATCTCAGTATTTTGTTATTTTTGTCAAACTTTTCAATAGACTATGATAGAAAATTCAAATAAATTTATTGGTGAAGGACTAACGTACGATGATGTACTTTTAGTTCCAGCATTTTCAGAAATATTGCCTTATNAAACAAATTTAAGCTCTAAATTTTCAAGAAATATTTCCATTAACACTCCTATTATTTCAGCAGCTATGGACACTGTTACTGAGCATGCTTTAGCAATTTCAATAGCTCAACAAGGTGGAATAGGTGTGATACACAAAAACATGTCTATTCAAATGCAAGCCAATGAAGTAAGAAAAGTAAAGAGATCTGAAAGTGGAATGATTCAAGACCCAATTACTGTAAATGAAAATGCACTTATTGGTGATGCTTTAAAGCTTATGGCGGAATATAAAATTGGCGGTATACCAGTTGTTGANAAACAAAATACTCTAAAAGGAATTGTTACAAATAGAGATTTAAGGTTTGAAAAAGAATTAGGTAAAAAAGTTAATAAAGTAATGACCACAAAAAACCTTGTAACAGCGAATGAAGATGTTGACTTAATCAAGGCTGAAAATATTTTACAAAAACATAAAATTGAAAAACTTCCTGTAGTCGATGAAGCTAATTCCTTAGTTGGACTTATCACCTTTAAAGATATAATTAAAGTTAAGCAACATCCCCATAGTTGTAAAGATGAGTATGGTAGATTAAGAGTAGCAGCTGCCGTTGGAGTATCCAATGATACTTTTGAAAGAATTGACGCATTAGTTAAGGCGGGTACGGATGCAATTGTAATTGACACAGCTCACGGGCACTCTAAGGGAGTAATATCATTACTTAAAAAAGTGAAAAAACAATTTCCAAACTTAGATGTAGTTGTAGGGAATATAGCAACTGGAGAAGCTGCTCTTGATTTAGTCCACGCTGGTGCAGATGCAGTTAAAGTAGGAATTGGTCCTGGTTCAATTTGTACAACAAGGGTAATTGCTGGTGTAGGTTACCCACAACTATCAGCAATTATGAATGTTGCTCAAGCACTAAAAAAAGCTAATGTACCAATTATTGCAGATGGTGGAATTAGATTTACAGGAGATATTCCTAAAGCTTTAGCAGCAGGTGCAAGCTGTGTTATGATGGGGTCAATGTTTGCTGGAACAGAAGAGTCTCCAGGTGAAACTATCATATATGAAGGAAGGAAATTTAAATCCTACAGAGGAATGGGCTCATTAGAAGCTATGCAAAAAGGNTCTAAAGACAGGTATTTTCAAGAAAATGAAGATGATATTAAAAAACTAGTTCCTGAAGGGATTTCGGCAAGAGTGCCCTANAAAGGGACTCTAAAGGAAGTCATTCATCAACTAATTGGGGGATTAAGAGCTGGTATGGGATATTGTGGTGCTAAAGGAATTGAAGAACTTAAAAATGCAAAATTCATTAAAATAACACAATCCGGGATGGTTGAAAGCCATCCTCATGATGTTGCCATTACTAGAGAAGCTCCAAACTACAACTTACGATAATTAAAAAATAAAATTAAATTAAAATGAAACTGACTTGGTTATTTTCACTCATTGTACTTAGTTCATTATTTTATGCACAAGACCCAATAATTCTAACTATCAATGAGGATAATATTCATAAATCTGAATTTGAGCAGATTTATTGGAAAAACAAAAAAGAAAAAACTGCAACTAAAGAAGATTTAGATGAATACATAAAGCTTTTTGTAAATTTTAAACTTAAAGTACTTGCTGCTGAAAATGAAGGANTAGATACCTCTAAAAAATTTATAAACGAGCTAACCGGCTACAGGATACAATTAGAAAAACCTTATCTAACTGATACATCAATAAATGAGGATTTACTAAAAGAAGCTTATTATAGAACTGCAAATGAAGTAAACGCTAGTCATATTATGACTAAACTTCCTTCTAACCCATCTCCTAGTGACACAATCAGAGCATGGAAGAAAATATCTAAATTAAGGGAGTCAATCGTTAATGAAAATGAAAACTTTGAAGAAGTAGCATTTAAGTTTTCAGAAGACCAATCTGCTAAAAACAATAAAGGAAACTTAGGATATTTTAATGCTTTTAAAATGATTTACACATTTGAAGATGCTGCTTATAATACTAATGTTGGAGAAGTTTCTAAAATTGTTAGAACCAGATATGGATATCACATATTAAAAGTTAATTCATTTAGAAAAGCTAAAGGAGAAATCAGAACTTCTCATATAATGATAGCTGTTGACAATAAAAATAAAGCTGATAATGAAAAAGCACTCATTGAAATAAATAATATTCATCAAAAACTAATAGATGGAGAAAAATTTACTGAATTAGCTTTAGAAAAATCAGATGATAGAAATTCTGCAAAAAAGGGGGGAGATTTAGGTTGGATTAGTTCAAGTAGCAGTTTCTACAAAGAGTTTAAAGATGCTGTTTTTTCATTACAAAATGACGGTGATTTTTCAAAACCTTTTAGATCTCCAAATGGATGGCATATTGTAAAAAGAATGGGCTTTGAACCAATAAAAGATTATGATGAGCTTAAATATGAATTAAAAAATAAAATTCAAAAAGATGCTAGATCTCAAAAAACCATAAGTTCATTTATTGAAAAACTAAAGAAGGAATATCAACTACAAAATAAGTTAAATACAACTGAAATTTCTTCGATACTTAAAAACAAGAATTTCAATAATGAAAATATAGCATTAAATAAAAACATTAAAAACGTTAACAAAACATGCCTTAGTTTTGCTAATATTTCCTTTTCAAATTTTGATTTTATTACTTACATAAATAAGGTAGGTGCAATTGACCAATGTATTGAGAATAAAAATGAAATAAGTAGGATTTTCAAAAACTTCATCAATAAGAAGCTTATTGAATATGAAAAAACTCAATTACAAACAAAGTATCCAGAATTTAAAGCACTATTAAAAGAATATAGAGATGGAATTTTACTTTTTGAAATTTCTGATAAAAAAATATGGACTAAAGCGATTAAAGACACCTTGGGTTTAAAAGAATTTTACAAAGAAAATTCTGATAAATGGATTTGGCCTGACAGAATTAAAGCTGAATATTTCACATCAGATTCAAAAAAACAAATCAAAAAAGTATATTCTTTAAAAAAGAAAGGGGAAATTTCAAANGATTCAATAATTAATTTTGCAAATACATTAGATGGAAGAACTACATTTAAATCTGAAATTAGTGAAGTTTCAAGCACAAATAATTCTAGTTTAGAAACTATATCAATTGGTTTGCAAAAACCATCTTACAAGGACGGGAAATGGGAAATAATTAACATTGTAGAAGCAATTCCTTCTAGACCAAAAACACTAGAAGAAGCAGAAGGAATAGTTGTTTCTGCATATCAAAATGAATTAGAAAATAGATGGTTAATTGAATTGAAAGCTAAAAATAAAATAAAAGTTCATTACAAAACACTTTACACTATCAATGAAAAACCTTAATTTTTGAAAAAAGCAATAAAAATAACATCTCTAATTATTTTATTTTACNCCTTTTATTCATGTAAAGAACAAAATTCTGAAGTTCCGTTAGCAAGGGTAAACGATAAGTTTTTATTCAGAAGCGATCTAATTAACGAAATACCACTCAACCTTTCTATTGAAGACAGCTCTATNTTTGTTAATAATTATATTCATGATTGGATGATAGATCATTTAATTCTAAATAAATCTATTGAAATGATTCCTTCTGAAGTAGCTAATGTGGAGAAAAAAATTAATAAGTATAGAATGTCTTTAATTTCTTATGAATTTGAACAATTTTATGTCTANAAGAGGTTAGATACTAACATTAACACATTTGAAATTGTAGATTATTATAACAGTCATCTNGATGATTTTGTATTAAATGATTACGTTGTTAAATGCTTGTATATTAAAATCCCTAAAAATGCTAAAAGCTTAAAGGAACTAAAAAGAAACTATTTTCTAAAAAATGAAAAAATGGTAGATAAAGTAATGTCCTTAGCACAAAAAGAAGCATTTACTTTTTACTATAATCCAGAAGAGTGGATTTATTTTGAAGAACTTGTGAAAAAAATTCCTGCATTAGAAAAATACTCTAAAATAGATTTCATTAAAAAGAAAAAGAAAGTCATTCTTGAAATAAAAGATGAAATATATTTAGTAAATATCTATGATTTTTTGATAAAAGATGGGACTTCTCCATTAAGTTTTGAAAAAGAGAAAATCAAAAGTATCCTTCTAAATAAAAGAGCAAATAAATTAAGAAAAGAATTAAGAAAAAACCTTTATGAGGATGGCATCAAAAACAATTTAATTGAAAAACTATAATATGAAANTAATACTNTTAGTNATAACATTTTTATCCTTTCTAAATTTACATAGTCAACAAATAATTGATAAAATAATTGCAGTAGTAGGTAATAATCAAATATTATATTCTGAAATTCAAAGTCAAAAACTGCAGCTTCTTCAACAAGGATATAATGAAGAAGAAAATATTGATTGTTTTTTACTTGATGAATTTATGCTTCAACAACTTTTAATTCATCAAGCAGAGATAGATAGTATTGAAGTTACNGAAGATATGGTTAAATCTGAACTAGATCAAAGAATTCAATACTTTTCAGCTCAAATAGGAGGAAATGAGGCTTTAGAAGAATATTACGGTAAATCTATTCAAGAAATNAAGGAAGAATTTTTTGTTCAAATTGAGAATAAAATGAAAGCTCAAAAAATGCAGCAAGAAATTACCGGAAGCATTTCTGTAAGTCCCAGAGAAGTTAAAGATTATTACAANGAGATACCTGTAGATAGTATTCCTTCCATCAATAGTAAAGTTAAAATATCCCAGCTAGTTATAGCACCTAGTATTTCATATGCTCAGAAGAAAAAAACTAAAGAAAAATTAAATAAAATTAGAAACAGAATTTTATCTAATGAAATTTCATTTAGTGTTGCCGCAGAATTTTATTCTCAAGACCCTGGATCAAAATCTGCTCAAGGTAATTTTGGCTGGGTAGANAGAGGAGATTTTGTTCCAGAATTCGATGCAATTGCCTTNAACATACCTATTAATACCGTTTCNGAAGTATTTGAAAGCCCTTTTGGATATCATATTTTAAAAATTGAAAAAAGAAGAGGAGAACAATATTATGGTTCTCATATATTATTGAAAAATGAGATTGGAGAAAAAGACCTNATAGAAATAAAAGAAAATTTATCCAAAATTGTTGAAAATATTGAAAATGGAAAAATTTCCTGGGAAGAAGCAATTAGAAAACACTCAACAGATGAAAATAACGGTGGTAATGGAATTATATACAATGAATCTATTGGAGATTCATATTGGGATATGAAAAACATTGATAAATCTCTATTTATTGGAGTTAAAAATTTAGAAATTGGAGAATTTTCCACCCCCCAACANTTTGAAGACAGAAAAGGGAATATNGGATATAGAGTTCTTAAATTAGAAGACCAAACTGATCCACATATTGCAAATTTAAAAGATGATTATGAATTTATTCAGAAATATGCCCTAAATCAAAAACAAATTGCAGAAATGGATAATTGGATTAAAAAAACAGCTAAAACTACTTATATTAGGATCGATCCAATCTATAACAATTGTCCAAATAAATCAAAATGGAATTCCGTGATAAAGTAACCTTTAATTTATCTTAATTTACCAAATGTTAATCAGTTAAAAATATGTTTAATGTATCTTTGTTTAAAGAATCATTTAAAACATTAAACAGTTGTCAACTATTTTTACTATTTTTAACAACCTTTTTAAAATTTAAACGTCTAATTAATACGTAGTATTAATTTTTACAACTATATGAGAAAAATTGTTTTTTTGTTTATAATTATTGGGTTAATAACTCATTTACAATCTATTTCTCAAGGAACTTTTCATGAGGTTGGAAATGGAAATGTTCAAAATCAAAGCAATACTTATCCATCTATATATGGAAATTATTATAGGGGGGTCAAAAATCAATTTTTGATAAAAGCCAGCGAAATGCAAGCAGCTGGTATGTCAGCAGGAAATATTACTGGCTTAGCATTTGATGTTGTTACTACATCTGGAGCTACACTTGAAGATTTGCAAATTGAATTAAAATCTACAGCACAAACTTCAATTACAACTTGGGACAATAATAACTTAACATCAGTATATGGACCTGTCAATTATGTGGATCAAACTGGATGGAACCAGCATAACTTNAGCAATCCTTTTTACTGGGATGGGACTTCAAACATCCTTATCAAAACTTGTTTTTACAATTCATCATGGGCGGATAACGCAATAATGAACATGAGTAATTATTCATATAATACCCTAATTTACAGAAGAAGAAATAATAACCCTTGTACTTCCAATTGGATAAATGGTGTAGATAGTAAAAGACCAAATGTTAGATTTCAATGGCTAGACCCAAATACTCCTCCAATAGCTAATTTATCTGCTAGCTCTACTTCAACTTGTAGTGGACTTATTAATTTTACAGATATATCATCTAACTCACCAACATCATGGGTGTGGGATTTTGGAGATGGAAATACATCTACAATGCAAAACCCTAACCATACCTACACATCTTCAGGTTCATTTGATGTTCAGTTAATAGCATCAAATCCTTTTGGATCAGACACCATATTTATGTCCAATTTTATTCAAGTTAATCTAGCTGGTGCAAGCCCTATACCTAATTCGTGTACACCATCAACTCAAAACCCAGGTCTCTTCGGATGCGGAATAACTTCCTTTCAACTAGGAAGCTTTAATAAAAGTTCAGGAAATTCAATAGAAGGATATTCTGATTTCACATGTGACCCCATTAATGTATTTGCTGGTCAATCTTATACATTATCTGCTAATTATAATTCTCCTGTTCCTCAAAACTTTTCAGTTTGGATTGACTTAAACAATAACGGTGTATTTGATCCTGTAAATGAGGAAATATTTTCTGAAATTCAAAGCAACTCTTCTTCAGCCAATATTCAAATCCCTTCAAATGCAACAATAAACACTCCTTTGAGACTAAGAATAATGTCAGATTTCTATTTTTCAGGTACACTAGATCCTTGTACCAACCCAACTCATGGACAAGCTGAAGATTATACTATAATAATCTCTATTGATACTAGTCCTCCTAACACAGAATTTTCTGCAAATCAAATTTATAGTTGTGATGGACAAGTAGAATTTAGTGATTTATCCACAAACGTTCCCTTTGCTTGGTATTGGGAGTTTGGAGATGGGAACAGTTCTATTGTGCAAAATCCAAATCATAACTATTCTAATAGTGGTATTTATGATGTAACACTAATCACAACTAACAGCTACGGTAGTGACACACTAATAAAAACTCAATTTATTGAAGTTGATACAATATATGCAGTTACTCCTACTGCTATTTTAAGTTGTTATCCATCCACATTAAATTACTGTTGTGATTATGGAATAACAAGAGTTCAATTTGCTAATATTAATCATCCATCAGCTGATGCATTAGACGGATATTCAGATTTTTCTTGTGATCAAAGAGCTATGGTCAATGCAGGCACTAATTATAGTCTTAAAGTTTTTACAGGCCCTAACAACCCTCAAGATACTAGAGCTTGGATAGATTTTAATAATGATGGTGTTTTTGACAACACTGAAAATGTAATGGAAAAACTAAATACCTACGACCCTGTTTCTAGTGTGCAAATACCATCCAATGTAATTACAAATAAAGCACTTAGAATGAGAATATCATCAGATGAAGTTGGGAATAACAATGGTCCTTGTGATAATTTATCAAGAGGTCAAGTNGAAGATTATTCCATATTTATTTCTCAATGCGATGATCCTCAAAATATCACAATAGGTCAAATAACTGCTAGTTCTGTTGAATTATCATGGAATAGAACAGGATACGAAACCTCCTGGAGCATAATTTATGGACCTTTTGGATTTAATATTCAAAGCGGCAGCGGAACAACTATAAACAATATTACAAATAACAATCATAATATAACTGGACTAAATAGCTCATTTGATTACGATTTTTATTTAAAAGCAAATTGTATAAATGATGTAAGTAATTGGGTTGGTCCTTACAATGCTATTACTGTTGACAACAATGAAAACATTATCAAAAACGAAGTAAACATATATCCAAATCCTAATAACGGCGTGTTTACTATTAAATCAATCAAAGAAATTAATAGCATAGAAATAGTAGATATTATTGGTAAGTCAATTTTTTCAATAAATAATCAAAACTTAAATTTTATAAATGTTGATTTGAGTAAAGAGACTAAAGGAATCTATTTTGTGAAGGTTTCTTTCAATGAAGGTGAATTGCTTAAAAAAGTAATTTGCAAATAAAATCATGATGTTTAGATTTTTACTTTCCATTTCCCTTTTATTATTTAGTCTAAATGTAAGCGCAACCCATTTAGTTGGCGGAAGTTTAAGGTACGAGTTTTTAGGTGTTGAACCAAATGGAGAATACAAATATGATATAATATTAGATTACTATTTTAATGGAGATGGTAGCTCCTCCTTCCCATTTAGTAATCCACCTCCAGTTCAAAATATGGATGTAGGAATATATGTTGATCCAAACTTTGTAACCCTTGGTGTTACTCCTTTTACTCCCCCTGGGTCCGCTGGTGATTTAATAAAATATGGTAGTTTAGATATTAATCTTCCATGGACATCTGTTTCTCAGTTCCCTTATGAACCACCATCTAATTGCGCTACTGGAACTAATGTTATTGTATACCAAGTAACTTACAGTAACACTATAACTCTAAGCCCTGTTAATCCAGCAACAGGTGATACAATATATACTGGATATCACTTAATTCATGAAAGATGTTGCAGAAATGGTGGCACAGCAGGAAATGGTGGAATAGATAACATTCAAGATCCTGGTGGAGCAGGGTTATCTTACTACGCTTATATCCCTCCTTTTGGAACACAAAACAGTAGTCCTAGTTTCACAAATAAACCAACTACTTTTATTTGTGCTAATGATACAACTACAACACTAAATACTGCTATAGATATTGACGGTGACGAACTACTATTTACATACATAACNCCATTAGATGGAAATTGGGCAGATGGNTTNAACANNAACTCTAATCAAATTGGAGGTGGTNGTCCTAGTCCTAATCCTGGAGNTAATAATTGGTACCCNNATAATTATCCTTGGCCTATAGAAACAGTAACTTATGAATTTGGNTATAATTATGCNGCNCCTTTTGGAATTGGAGGANNATATAATGTTGTTGCNAATAATGGANTAACNACATATTATTCTAACAATNTAGGTAAATATGTTGTAGCAGTTATGATTCAAGAAATCAGAAATGGTATTACTGTTGGTATTACTACAAGNGAAATTCANNTAAATGTCATTANTTGCCCNCCTAACCCTGCACCAAATTTAAATCCTAATGCTGGNGATACTGCCACNGTNTTTAGTATAGAAGAAGGAGAAAANNTATGTTTTGATTTTGGNTTTTTTGACCCAAATAGNCCACCTGATTCACTAATTTTAACTGCNAGNGGNCAAATATTTGATAGTAATTTGACTTCCCCAGCTGCAACAATTCAAACTCCGGTAATTAGTAATCCAAATTTTGCAGACAGTGTTAATACTACATTTTGTTGGGATACAGATTGTGGACAAAATCAAAACCTTCCATATATTTTCACTGTTTCTGTAGAAGATAGAGGATGCCCACCTAAAACACTTAATGTAGTATATGAAATTAATGTTACTCCAACTGA
>PBJU01000022.1 GCA_002721285.1 Crocinitomicaceae bacterium | reverse complement strand
TATGTTTTTTATGCTTATCAACAACGTTCTTTTTTAAAAGTTTTTTATTAATTAAACCTAGCTTTAAAATTTAATCCTATTATTGGTTTAATTTTTGATATTAAATAGTTAATAAAACCACTTTGAGAGAAAAAATAAAATATCTTTTTATATCCTTATTTATAATAGCATCTAATTTTGGGTGGTCAAACAATGACACCCTACATGAAATAAAATTTTCTCATAATGTAGTTGTTATAAAAAATGATAGTAATCTAATTCCTCTTAAAAGATTGGACACTTTGAAAATTGCCACTCTTAATCTATCTAATAATTTAAGTCATCAGTTTGAAAACACATTAGATAAATACACAAAAAGCACTCACTATCACTTTAATACATTTTCTTCTAAAAGAATAATGAAAGTTATGATTAAAGAACTTCAATCATACAACCTCATTTTAATAAATACGGATACTATTAATGAAAACATGGCTAATTTCATAAAGTCTATTGGCGAAAAGAAAAAAGTAATTCTAAACTACAATGGAAGTGAGGATTTTCCTTTCTATGAATTAATTGAGCCTGAAATACAAAGTTTTTTATATTCCTTTTCAAAGCAGAAAAAAGACATAAGTGTTAGCTGTCAAATTATTTTAGGTGGTTATCCTTCATCTAATAAACTAGAAAAAGACATTAATAATCAACTGACAATAGGAAAAGGCATTAAAACAAATAAGATTAGAATGTCTTATGGTAATAATCTAGATTTAAATATTAATGATAGTATTCTTCAAAAAATTGACTCAATCGTATTAAATGCTATACATGAAAAGGCTATGCCAGGTTGTCAAGTACTTGCAGCTAAAGATGGTCATGTATTTTATCAAAAATCATTTGGAAATCACACTTATGACAGTATTTCTAAAAAAGTGTCCAATGATGATATTTATGATTTAGCATCCATCACAAAAATTGCAAGTTCAGCTCTTACATTAATGCGATTAGAATCTGAAAATAAATTTAGTGTAGATTCCAATCTTGGACACTACTTACCAATTCTATTAGATTCTTCCGAATACAAAAATTTAAATTTAAAAGATATACTAACCCATCAAGCGGGACTAGCATCATGGATACCATTTTTTNTCAAAACGCTTAATGATGGAATGCCATCCTACGAGCTTTANAGTAANNTACCCTCTTCTATTCATCAAAGTCGTGTTGCAGAGAATCTATACATACTAAGTTCTTATAGAGANACCATTTTTGAAAGAATATTATCCACTAATTTAAATAAGAAGAAAAAATATAAATACAGTGATTTAGGATATTATTTCATAAATGAAATAATCAAACAAATTACTAATCTTGAACAAGATAAGTATNTAGAAAACATCTACTTGAAAATGGGGCTTAGAAACATAGGCTATCACCCAAGAGGAAAATGGGATATAAACAGAATTCCACCTACTGAAAACGACACACTTTTTAGACATCAATTAGTTCATGCAGATGTGCATGATCAAGGTGCAGCATTATTAGGTGGCGTGGGTGGTCATGCTGGACTTTTTGCNAANTCAAATGATTTAGCAGTCATAATGCAAATGTATCTAAACAATGGTATNTACGGAGGAGACACTATTGTTAATAAAGATGTTCTTAATAAATACACCTCATCTCCATTTTATCAATCTAATGACAACAGAAGAGGAATCGCTTTTGATAAACCTGTAAGAGATGGGGCTGGAGGACCAACTTGCTTTGAGTGTNCTTCACACAGNAGTTTTGGTCATTCAGGGTTTACTGGAAACTTAACTTGGGCTGACCCTGAAAGTGGAATTCTTTATGTATTTCTTTCTAATAGAGTTTATCCNGATGCTGAAAATCATAAACTTATCAAAATGAATGTTAGGACAGAAGTTATGAAAATAATTACATCAGCATGTAATTACTCTACTTCCTCAACAGCTCATACGCCATAGGGCCTTCATTAAATAACAAATCAAGAATACTNAAATTGGGTATATGATTCATTTTATCTTGAAAAACTTGAGTATAAATTGGACCATTATAGAACTCAGACGGAGATTTCTTTGGATGAATATCCTTACGTAAATCAATATATGNATCCACATTATCTATGTAGGAAGAGGAATAAATTATAGGTGCTTCTATTTGAAGGTTTTTTAAAATAACANCTTGAATATCTTTATTTAAATCCAGTAAAAAGTCATATTTATTTNCCATATAAATTGGATAAAAATCATGTTCAAAATATTCAAAATAAGGAGATGTTCTATAAGCACTTTCTAATGACTTCCAGTGTAGTTTTCGCCAGTTTTGGCTATTATCAACCCTTACTTCCTTTAATTTATTTTTTCCNNTTTTTCTTTTTACTGGCACAATTAAATTTAGTCTGCCATTTGCTCCAGCAATAACACATCTATTTCTATACGATTGTTTTTCAAAATNCTCATTAGAGTCAATGGTAATTTTAGANGCNTTACATAAAGCAGAGTAGTAATCTATATTACCCGCATAAACAGACCCAAACAATAGATGCATTATTCAACAGTTGAAAAGATTCTATTCCACCTAACTCCACCTTCTGGATGTTTGGAGAACCATACAAATGAAGCAGTTCCAACCACATGATCTTCAGGAACAAAACCCCAAAATCTTGAATCTGCTGAACCGTGTCTATTATCTCCCATCAACCAATAATAATTCTGCTTAAAAGTATAACTATCTACTTCTTGATTATTAATAACAAAACCACCTTCGTTTGTTCTTCTAATTTCATTTTTTTCATATACTTCAATTGCTCTCTTATATAAAATCCAAGTAGAATCATTTAATTCAACTTCCCANCCTTTANTAGGGATAATTAAAGGCCCAAAATTATCTGTAGACCAATCAAAATCAGGATGATTGGGGAAAATCGGACAATACCTTTCTTGCATAAACATAAAATCATATCCTCTTGGAGTCACTTCCCTNACAANACTATCCACTCCAGGGTATTGAGATAATCTNTGAGCTGTTTTAGGTGAACATATTATTAATTCATGGCCATAATTAACTAATTTATCGATATATTTTNAACTGTCTTTATTAGAANTATCTAGAACCTTTATTACTTTTTCTCCCATAGGNTACCTATGATGCTGATTGATATAAATTTCATGATCTTCGTCTAGTTTTTTGTGAGGTATTGTATTACCTAATTCAAAATAAAAATGATAGTGAAAAATTAATTCTTCTTTGTTTTTTTCTTTTTTACTATTGACAAAAAGTTCATTATTAACAATATGAATAGTATCTCCTGCAATTGCCACACATCNCTTAATATAATTNTCTTTCTTATCAATTGGTAAGGTNGTAATTCCTTTTGTAGTGNTAATAGTAACATCTTGATTAGATGGATTTCTATACAGACCTCCTCCATTTAAAATACTTTGCCTAGCAGAATTTGAATATTTTGAATATTCACTTTGAAAATTTTCTTTTATAAAATCTAAAGATTTATTTCTTAGATATTTATTTCCAGTAACTTGAGACAAATANTCTTTTAATGCTTGATCTCTTACTATAGCATAATAATCATGAGCTATAACATCATTGTGTAAAATTACTGTATCACCCACAGGCCANTTAAAAACCATGATGTCNTCTCTGTTAATTTCTGAATAACCAAAAATCCTTTTATAGTCAGAAGAAAACCAATCGACAAATGACGGAACAAATGTTCCAGGAATTCTATTATGTACAAAAGGAATTGAAATAGGTGTTTGAGGAAGCTTAGGTCCATATTTAACCTTATTTACAAAGAGATAATCGCCAATTCTCATGGTTTTTTCCATTGATCCAGTTGGAATTGTGAAAGCTTCAAAGAAAAATGACCTNATAATTGATGCAGCAACAATAGCAAAACCCAAAGCATTGGTCCACTCACATGTCATTGTTCTTTTATTTTTTTTATCTCTAGAACCAAGTATTCTAATTACTACATACAATGCATGACCAACAAAAGGAGCAATAAAAAACAAGGTGAGGTGATCATGAAAAAAACGTTTTTCTCTATCTTCTTTTTTTGTCCAATCAGTAGGTTCAACAACTAAAACATTTTTATTAAAAGCTAAATATGGAATGTAATACCATGGAAGTAAAACCATTAGAATAGTATCCTTTACTGAATACTTACCAAACAAACGAGCAGTCTCCACATTACATCCAATTGTTACAATTAAATTAACAAATGGAATTACAAAAAAGAACAACCACCACCAAGGCTTTTTAATTATNTTAAGCCAGATATAAATATTATACCCAGGAATAAACCCNTCCCAACTCTTTCTGCCGTTTTTTTCAAATATTTTCCATAAAGAAGNAAAATAAATGATGATCATTAACACTAATAATATATAAGGTATCATGTTTTAAAATTTAATTATGTCGCTCATGGTATAAATGCCTTTTTTACCAGCAAGAAACTCAGCTGCTACTACAGCTCCAAGAGCAAAACCATTTCTATTTTTAGCTTTATGAGAAATAGATAATTTATCAATGTTATTTTCATAAACTACCTCATGGGTCCCAGGAATATTTTCTTCTCTTTTAGCAACAATTTGAATTGTTTTTGAATCAACTTTGTCTGCTTCTTCCCATTTATTGTAATCATTCATTTTATCAATGATTTGATCTGCAATAGTAATAGCAGTTCCACTAGGTGAATCTAACTTTTGTGTATGATGAATTTCTTTCACAATAGGTTTGTAGGAACTATTAAAATTCATTAACGATGCTAGCTTTTTATTTATTTCATAAAATATGTTAACTCCAATAGAAAAATTGGTAGCTGCTAAAAAAGCACTGTCATAATTAACTACCCATTGCTTTACTTGATCTAATTTNTCATACCAACCAGTNGTTCCAACAACAATAGGAACACCAACTTTTAAAGATTTATGAATATTTTCTACTGCACTTTCAGGAGAAGAAAATTCAATAGCCACATCTGCNCCTTCTATATCAGATGATATCCAATTTGAATCATTTATTATCATNAAAATATCCGCACCTCTTTCTTTAGCTATTTTTTCAATTAGCTTCCCCATCTTACCATATCCGATTATTGCTATTTTCATAATTAACGACAAATGTATACAATTGTAAATACTATTAATAATGATTAAAAAAACTTAATTTATAATTACACTCNTAACAAAAAGATGTTTAANTATTTTTGCTTACTCATTAGTTATAATAATGTTTGATAAACATTACACTTTATGTANATTAAGTTAATTGTATTCAATATTTTTTTAACCATTAGTATTCCNCTAATATCACAATTTCAGCTTAATGGAAGTGCTAGTATTATCAATTGTAAATGCTATCAACTTAATCCTGATATTAATAGTGCTGTTGGCTCAGTTTGGAATATTTACAAAATTGATTTGAATCAACCTTTTGATTATGAATTTGAAGTTAATGTAGGATGTAATAGNANTCCTTCCAGCGGTGCTGACGGAATGGTTTTTGCTATTCAGCCATTAAGCACAAGCATTGGNGTTTCTGGTGGNGAAATGGGNCTTGGAGGTGTAACNCCATCATTAGGAGTATTTATTGACACNTGGCAAAACAATATTCATAATGATCCATATAATGATCATATTTCAATTAATTTAAATGGTGATGTAAATCATTCTAGTTCCAATAATGTTGCTGGTCCCTATGATTTAGGAGAAATTGAAAATTGTTTTTATGAACCTTTAAGAGTTACATGGGATCCATTAACCACAATAATTAATGTTTATTACAATAATTTATTAGTTCTTACCTACANCGGTGATTTAATTAATAATGTATTTAATGGTGATCCAATGGTTTATTGGGGATTTACTGCTTCTACTGGAGGAGCTAGTAATTTTCATAGATTTTGTATTGATGTTCCTGATTTAACCATTGATACATCTAATTTATTAATGGAAAGTGAAAAATGTGACCAACAAAATGGAAGTATTAATGGATTAAATATTATTAATGGAATTTCACCCTATAATTGGACATGGAATGGAAATATCTCTTCAAATTTAGATACTTTTAATCTGAATAGTGGGAGCTATACTTTGAGTGTTACAGATGGATTAGGGTGTATCACTTCTCAAATATTTNTAATTGAAGATTTTGGACCNCCAATAATTGACACTTCAAATATGATANTTAAAAATGAAGATTGTAACCAACAAAATGGATTTATTGAAGACTTAAATATCATTTCCAGTGCAGATACTATTCAATACTATTGGAATGGGAATTTAAGTGACTCATTAAATATATATAATTTATCTCAAGGCAATTTTGAAATTATAACTCTTGATAATCATAATTGTAGTGATACACTATCTCTAAATATAATGAACACTAATTTTCATGATTTTTCTATAGGATATAATAGCTTAATTATGGAAGCTGGTCAGCCAATAGACTTTTATGAAATTTCATCTGATTCAACTATTTCCTGGTTATGGATATTTGGTGATGACTCTTCTAGTACTATTAGNAACCCATCTCATACTTATAACTATTATGGCAATTTTAATATTTGTCTTGTATCTACTAACGAATTTAATTGCTTCGATACAAGTTGTATTGAAATAGAATTATTACCNGGAGAAATAATTATTCCAAATATTTTCACCCCTAATAATGATTTGATTAATGATGAATTTATAATTAAAGGAATCAATGATAAATTTAAAATCCAAATTTTTAATAGATGGGGTAAACTNGTTTTTGAAGAAGAAAATTATTCTAACAATTGGAATGGTACCCAAATAAATGGCGAAAAACTAAACTCTGGTGTATATTATTTTGTCCTAAAAAATAACCAGGATAAAATTGAGAAAACAGGAAGTTTTAGACTAATAAATAAATTATAGATTAGCATCTAACTTTTCAGCTAATTGTTCTTTTGGAACAGCTCCTACAACTTTATCCACTAANTNTCCATTTTTTAAAAAGACTATAGTTGGAATATTTCTAACTCCATATTGAGCAGCAATACTACCATGGAGATCCACATTTACTTTTCCTATTACTGCTTTACCTTCATATTCTTGAGATAGAGCGTCCACATGAGGTCCTACCATTCTACATGGTCCACACCATTCTGCCCAAAAGTCAACCATAACAACCTTGTCAGATTTAAGTGCTAACGAATCAAAATTTTCTTCTGTAAATTCTAAAGCCATTTTATTTAATTTTTAAAGAGTTCAAATATATATAAATTGTTTAATCTATAGACAAAAATAAAAACGAACTTATGTGAGTTCTTCAACTAACTCATCTTGTACATTTTTTGCAATGTATAAATCCATTAATGATTTATTAATTGAATAACCCAAATAACCAGGTATTTCATTAATATCTTCTAATAATTCATTAGAGATATTGGTAAGATGATTTCGAGAATTTAGGGTAACAAAGGATTTAGTTGATCTATCTAACAATTCAAAAACAATATGTTTTTTTCCTTTATGTTTCTTAAATAACTTAGTAATATTTTGAACCTGTTCTTCTTTTAAAAGTTCGTAATCCCATCTTAGATAGATTGTATTTGTTAACTTATTCCTTACATCATCCAAAAGTTCAATTTGCTGAATTCTAAACTCTTTCTGAAATTCATCAGATTTATAATACTTTGGTCGTTGTTGAACNTTACCTTTAATATAAAGAAAATTACCTGGAACTAAAAAATGCATGAATTTNAAATANTGCTCTCCAAATAATCTAAATTCCATCTGNCCTTCCATATCTTGCAAATCAATAACTCCATACTTTGTNCCTCTTCTACTCTCTAAATTGGCAGCAGAACTTGCTAAACCAATAAAAGCATATTCTCTCTCAGGAAGTTGTTGAAGATTTTCATTAAGTATCTTTAAATTAANATCACAAAAATATTTAAGCTCCAGTTTATAATCCTCAAGCGGATGACCTGAAAGATATATTCCCACTACTTCTTTCTCTTTACTCAATAGTTCAAAAGTACTCCACTCTTCTACNTGAGGCATTTTAGGCTCTGCTAATTCAACTGATTCTCCTAAAGCATCAAACAAATTCACTTGATTAGAGTTACTTTTTGCTTGAAAAGCTTGACCAAACTTAAGNGCTTTTTCAATTAAAGAAGTTTGTTTTTCATCAACATGAAAATATTGCGCTCTATGAAANCCTGAAAAGGAATCAAAAGCTCCTCCCATAGCTAAACTTTCTAGTACACGTTTATTACAATCTTTTAGACTTACCTTCTTAACAAAATCAAAAATNGAATGAAATTTCCCATTTTCTTTTCTTTGGTTAACAATGTTTTTGACTGGNCCATGTCCTACTCCCTTCAATGCACCTAAACCAAATCTAATTTCTCCTTTTTCATTTACAGCAAACTTGTACCAACTCTCATTGACATCTGGACCTAAAACATTTAGCCCCATCCTGTTACANTCTTCCATAAAAAAAGTAACNNTTTTAATATCATTCATATTATTACTCANNACNGCTGCCATATATTCNGCNGGNTANTGAGCNTTTAAATATGCNGTTTGNTAAGCNATNAANGCATAACAAGTACTATGNGATTTNTTAAANGCATACATNGCAAATTTCTCCCAATCCTTCCAAATCTTTTCTAAAATTTCAGGATCATGNCCTCTATCATTTCCTTGAGACAAAAATTGAGGTTTCATTTTATCCAGTAAATCAGCTTTCTTTTTACCCATTGCCTTCCTTAAAGTATCTGCTTCACCTTTTGTAAATCCCGCTAATTTTTGAGAAAGCAACATTACCTGTTCCTGATAAACAGTAATACCATAAGTTTCCTTAAGATATTCTTCCATTACAGGTAAATCATATTCTATTTCTTCATTACCATGTTTTCTTTTGATAAAACTTGGAATATACTCCAATGGACCAGGTCTGTAAAGTGCATTCATTGCAATTAAATCAGAAAATGCAGAAGGACGAAGTGATTTTAAATGCTTTTGCATTCCTGCTGATTCATATTGGAAAATACCAACTGTTTCACCTTTTTGGAAAAGTTCATATGTCTTTTCATCTTCCAATGAAATATTGTCCATATCTAACTTTTCTCCAGACATGGCTTCAATAATCTTAACTGTATCTTTTATTAATGTTAAAGTTTTAAGACCCAAAAAATCCATTTTCAATAGCCCAGCAGATTCAGCTACAGCATTATCGAACTGTGTGCACAACATCTCAGAATCTTTTGCTAAAGAAACTGGCACAAAATCCCTAATGTCAGATGGTGTTATAATTACTCCACAAGCATGAATTCCTGTATTTCTAAGAGAACCTTCTACTAATCTTGCTTGTCTTATAACTTCCCCTTCTAAACCTTCTTCTTCTAGTTTATTAATTAACTCTTCTGCATTTTTATATTGATCAGAATTTAAATTTTGTTTTACTTCATCTTTTGACCAATTAAATAGCTTATTTAATTTAACATCTGGGACTAACTTAGCTAACCTATCCGTTTCTGGCAGTGATAAATCCAAAACCCTTCCAGTATCTCTTATGGAAGATTTTGCTGCCATAGTACCGTATGTTATAATTTGAGCAACCTGAGATGAACCATATTTATCAATAACGTACTGAATTACCCTTCCTCTACCTTCATCATCAAAATCAATGTCAATATCAGGAAGAGAAACACGATCAGGATTTAAAAAACGCTCAAATAGTAAATTATATTCAATAGGATCAACATTTGTAATTCCAGTACAATAAGCAACTGCAGATCCGGCAGCAGAACCTCTTCCAGGCCCAACAGAAACTCCCATTTCTCTAGCAGCATTACAAAAATCTTGAACAATTAAAAAATAGCCCGGATAACCAGTGTTTTTAATAGTTTCTAATTCAAAATCTAGTCTTTCTTTAATTTCTTCTGTAATTTCTGTATACCTTTTTTCAGCACCTTTATAAGTTAAATGCCTTAAAAAATTATTCTCTCCTATTTTTAATGATTTATCCGACTTATCTTTTTCATCTTTAAATTCATCAGGAATTTCAAACTCAGGCAATAAAACTTCTGCAGCTAATCTATAAGGTGTGCATTTAGAAATTATTTCATTTGTAGTAATAATAGCTTCTGGTAAGTCAGAGAATAATGTTTTCATCTCATTTTGAGACTTGAAATAATATTCATTTTTAGAAAATCCAAATCTAAAACCTCTNCCTCTTCCTTTGGGNGTNGATTTTCTTTCCCCATCTTTNATACAAAGCAAAACATCATGTGCATCAGCATCCTCTTTNTTTANATAATAAGTGTTATTAGATGCAAAATATTTTACTCCATGCTTTTTAGCTAATTTTAATAGAACCTCATTTACTTTATCTTCTTCCTCTAGACCATGTCTTACTAACTCAATATATAAATCATCTTTAAAATTTTCTTTCCACCATAAAAGAGCCTTTTCTGCACTAGTTTCCCCTTCATTTAATATAAGTTGTGGAATTTCTCCATATATACCTCCAGTNGTAACAATTATATCATTAGAATATTCTAAAATGACATTTTTATCAATTCTTGGGACATAATAGAACCCTTCCACAAAACCTACNGAAGATAATTTAATTAGGTTTTGATANCCTGATTTATTTTTAGCTAAAAAAGGNACTTGATANCCATTATCCTTGTAAGACTTGTCATTCCTGTCATGACAAACATGAAACTCACAACCAACAATCGGTAATATTTTTTTCTTTTCTAATTTTTCAATTTCTAATACATCACNNTNTGNATTNTCTCTTAAATTATTTAGTTTTTGATTAATTTCTTCATTGTGCTTAGCAGCAGTTTCGACAAATTGAAAAGCTGCCATCATGTTACCATTATCAGAAAATGCAACAGCAGGCATTTCATACTCAACTGCTTTNTTAATCAAGTTTTTAACTTGAATAGTAGATTGTAATACTGAAAATTGAGTTTTATTATGTAAATGAGAAAAGGGAATATNTAATAACTCTTTGGAAACCTTTCCAGTTTCTTTGGTAACATCAACAGACTTTTTAATTAGAGATTTGCTAGCTTTAAATAAATCAATATGCTTTATTCCTACAGGTTGAATAGTACTNGNNTTAGTTTCAAAAAACTTAGCATATTGCTCATTATCAACTAATAACTCATTAGGATTAAATGACTTAACTCTATACAATTCAAAAAAGCATCTGGCAGTAGCCTCCACATCAGCTGTAGCATTATGAGCTTCTTCAAATTTTTCTTTAAAAAGAAACTCATGCAGTTCAGATAATGTAGGTAGTTTGAACTTCCCTCCTCTTCCACCTGGNAATTGACAAAGCAAAGCAGTAATTTCTGTNCATGTGTCTAAAACTGGAAGNTCAAGCCAACTATTATCTTTTGACAACCTATGGAATTCACAACCCATTACATTTAAGTCAAACTTTAAATTTTGACCAACTAATACCTTGGTTTTTTTAAGCACTTTTTCAAATGATTCAATAACTTCGANTAGTGAAATTCCTTTNGAAGAAGCTAAAGCTGTNGAAATGCCATGAATTTGCTCAGATTGAAATGGAATTTCAAATCCATCCGGCTTTACGATAAAATCTTGGTGCTCTATTAAAGAACCATNTGAATCGTGTAATTGCCATGCAATTTGAATACATCTTGGCCAATTANCAGTATCCGTAATGGGAGCCTTAAAATTTTTAGGTAATCCAGTAGTTTCCGTATCAAATATCAGGTACATAAATCAATCTATAAATCTAATATAGAAAGTCCTGAAGAATAGAAAGACAATTGTTGAAAACTTAGATTAATTAGTTGTAGTTGAATTAGTATATCTCCTCCACTTTTGAAGCACTTCATTAAAATAATCCGGTAATTCACTTTCAAAACTCATTTCTTTTTTAAGGTAAGGATGATAAAAGCCAAGAGATTTAGCATGTAATGNNTGTCNTGGAAGTAATCTAAAACAATTTTCTACAAATTGTTTGTATTTAGTAAAGCTTGTTCCCTTAATAATTTTATCCCCTCCATATTCAAAATCATTAAACAGTGGATGTCCAATATGTTTCATATGCGCTCTAATCTGATGAGTTCTTCCAGTTTCCAATTTACATTCAATTAGAGTAATATATCCAAATCTNTCTAAAACTTTGTAATGNGTAATAGCATGTTTACCATGATCTTTTTCTGGATATCCAACCATTAATTTTCTATTTTTCAAAGATCTTCCAATATGTAAATCTACTGTTCCTTGATCTTCTTTAACATCTCCCCAAACCAAAGCTTGATACCTTCTTTTAGTAGTTCTATCAAAAAATTGTTTAGCTAAATTGGTTAAAGTATTTTCCGTTTTAGCAACTACCATCAATCCAGTTGTGTGTTTATCTAATCTATGAACTAGGCCAGGACGACCAAAATAATCAGATGGCAATTCAGGTAAATTTTCAAAATGATATATCAAAGCATTTACTAAAGTTCCATCATAATTACCATAACCTGGATGNACTACGGTATTAGCTGATTTATTCACAACACACAATTCATTATCCTCATAAATAATATCAACTGGAATATNTTGAGGGATTAACTCTAATTGTCTAACAGGATAAGGAAGTACAATGGAAATATCATCATTGGGCTTTACTTTATAATTTGGTTTAACCTGNGATTTATTNACAAGTATATTTCCATTGTGAGCAGCAATTTGAATTTTATTTCGTGAGGTATTTGGAATACGATCCATTAAAAACTTATCAATTCTTAATTTTTCCTGTCCTTTATCAGCTACATAATGGTAGTGTTCAAAAAGNTCTTCACCCTGATCATCTATATTTTTATTCTCTNNATCCATTATCTAATGTTGAATTATAAGTTTCTTTCTAATAGATTCACCGCTTTCTAAAAATATATTAACTAAATAAATACCATTATTCCAATTACTAGTATTAAATCTATTNGTATTTNNAAATNTAGAATTTAAAATCATTTTTCCNCACATATCNTAAATTTCAATATGAGAGTAATCAGAAATATCTACTGTCAGCCAATTATTAGCTGGGTTAGGATACAAATTAACATCTACTTTTTCCTTTTGCAAAAATGGAACGTGAAGCAAGTTGTCCATATCAGAAATAAAAACTGGACGCATCATTAATGCCCCCTCAAATATAGTGTTTTGAAAACCCGAACCTAGATTATAAAATATATCATTTTGTCTATTTATATTTTTATCAAATCCAATGTTTAATCTAGATGCCGAAGATTGTTTCCATCCAATATANAATGTATCACTTACTGGAATATGAATTGGTAATAAATAATCGTAAAATCCATTTATACCTAAATTATATTCAGGATAATATAGTTCAGGTAAATTGATGTCATCAGTGGTATAAATTAAATTTCCTGGAGCTCCCATATCATTTTCCCAAATCTGNATAAAAAATGGATCATCGCTAACATCATTCACAGTGGGAGAAAAATGTATTTTAACAGCTCTTATTGTATCTTGATTTACTCCACTTGGAAGTGCAAATCTGTAAGCCAACTCTGCCCCGCTTCCTACTAACCCATAAGCTGCTTCAGCAGAACCATCATCGTAAGAATAATAATTTTCAAATACTTGTTTGTGGTAGATAGTATCGTTAACACTTAANCTTTCAGGTGTAGTATTAGTTGAAATATTAAATCTAACATCAAAAGAAACAAAAGTATCTGTTATTGTAGTATCAAATTGAAAATNAACTCCNGGAGTAAACAACATATCAAAATTACTAAGAGGTGGAACATTAAGGACTGAAGCAAAATAAGGATAGTTATTTTGAAAATTTCCATTGTAAATTACATCCATAGAACATGGCTGAATTAATTTAGGGTTATTAGAAGAATTATAGGTTGGAATAATAATATTTTTAACATTTTCATTTGTTAAAAGTTGTTTNTAATGCTTCCAAGGAATTGAAGTATAATTATTAATAACAGAATAAGGTGGTTTNGTAATTGCCCAATCATTCATTAGTGTATCAATAATGGATCTATTTTCNTCTAAAAACACATAATCTAAATTCCAATGNTCNAAATTTCCATTTAAACTCCCATAAGAACGAAANCTAAATTGAAATCCATCTTGAAGAAATACAGAAGAATCTAATTTTATATGTTTATAAAACCAATCATCACTTATAAAACCACTTGTAGACCAAATGTGATNCCANGAATTGATAGAAGGTAAGNAGAATTCAAGAACTAATGAATCACCAGAATCAGGAGCTTCTCCCAATCCCCCAGCTTGATAAAAAAATGACAAATAAATAGAATCGCTAAGATTGTTTTGCTCTAAAAAAATAGGTTTTGANNTNAGTTCATCCGACCAACCCACAGCTGTAGGAGAAGACCAATCATANGGATAACCAGTTTCATCTAATCCATCAAAAGTTGCAACCCCTATAGTCCAAGGATTAATTGGAAAATTATCATTTACATAAACATCATTGTCTATCCATATTTTGGATAAATCTGACAAACTCGGTTCAACAAAAAAAAGCTGTAAAGAGTCTTGAAAATAATTAGGATCATTATCAGAGTATGAAAAATCTGGATTTAATAAAGTCCATGTTGAATCAACATAATTTATATTTGGCCATACCACAACGGTATCCATT